>JADFXS010000137.1:0-1874 GCA_015233515.1 Deltaproteobacteria bacterium
CGTTGTTTCCCGGAGCGGCGCCGTTGTGATGTTCTCGTCTGCACTTCCACTCGCATCCATAAGCAGATCGCACATAGCTACACCAAATTTTTGCATAATTCCTAGCCTTGACGTTAACCGCCCCGATAGACTATCTTTAGACTAGAATTTACATAAACAGTTTGAGGATGAGCAAAGTTTTTCTCCATAATGGTCAAACCAGATCAAACAAGCAGTGTTTGTTTATAATTTTATAGACGGATGTGGAAGTCGATTAAATTCATTTTATTTGTTTAATAGCGGAGTTTCGACGCTTTATTTGATTTTTTTAAAGTGACAAAGGCTGTTGAACAAGCGGACGAGCGTATTCCACGTAGCTTGCCGCGTGAAGCTGCAATCGTGACCAGATGCATAACCATGACATGAGGCTTGTATGAAACATGTATCAAAAACAGCCGCCATGGCACTGGCTCTAGTCCTTTCACTTTCCGCCGCCACCATTTGGTATTTCTTTTTCCATGATCGTTCCTTGACCCGCCTTCAGAAAAAAGGAACTATCCGGATTGGATACGCGGTTGAAGCTCCTTTCGCCTTTTTTAAACCGGGAGGTGTGCTGACAGGAGAATCCCCCGAAGTGGCCAAACAGATCGTGGCGCGCTTGGGTATTCCTCATATAGAATGGAACCAATCGGAATTTGGGGCTTTGATTTCCGGATTGGAATCCGGTCGCTTCGATCTTATCGCCGCCGGCCTGTTCATCACGCCGGAGAGAGCAAAACGCGTCACTTTTTCCGAACCGACCTTCCATGTGCGACAAGGATTATTAGTTCTTAAAAACAATCCTCATCATCTTAATTCTTACCAGCAGGCGGCCGCTTTACCAAAAATTAAAATCGCGGTCATTTTCGGAGCGGTGGAAGAAATGCTTCTTCGACGCATCGGCTTGCCTGACAGCCGGTTGGTCCTGGTGCCCGACGCCCTGGCCGGGCGTACAGCCGTGGAATCGAATCTGGCGGATGGACTGGCGTTGTCTTCGCCGACAATTCAATGGATGGCGTCTCGAGACCAACTTGGCAAGACCGAGATGGCTGCTCCTTTTGAACAGCCTGAATCAGCGTTAATATCACGGCTCGGATACGGTGCGTTTGCCTTCCGTAAGGAAGATCGCGAGCTGCAATCCGCCTGGAACTCCGAATTGAAAACTTTCATCGGCAGTCCGGAACACTTGAAGTTGATAGCGGAATTCGGATTCACCGCGGAGGATTTGCCTGGAACCGTAACCACTTCGGAGGTACTTTCCCAGTTATGATCACTTTCAGTCATTCACCCCTCAAGTCGACCTCCCGCTTGTTTTCAAATCCCCAAGCCTGGATATGGGGCGCGATAGTTTTGTCTTTCTTTATTTGCGGATCGATTTCCTGGATTCATTTCAGACAGCGTCAAGTCCTGGGGCAAACAGTTTCGGCGCTGGAAAACATCAGGCAGGCGCGAATTGATCTGGCCAAAGGTTTCTTACATACCAGTTTGGCCGGAGAACCCGGTTCCCCATTCAATCGAGATCAGGGACTCGCCTTGCTGCAACAAGCGATTATCTCGCTGGAAAACGCTATGCGTTGGGATGGGGAAGAAACCAGGGACATCGATCTTGGCTTGGAAAGATCTGAATTTATCTCCACCTTTAGCAAGAGCGTCAGCAATTTTCGCGACCACCTGGCTGAGTCCAACGAAAAGGGATTACGACAACCAGGGCTGGAGACGGCCTTGCGAATCGCTTTTTACGATCTCGAACGTCAAGCCGACCGGGTTGACACGCAAATTCACTCTGATTTGCAGAAGATCATTACTCATCTTGATCTCATTTTCATTCTGTCGCTGGGTGGGTCGGTTCTGCTTTT
>JADFXS010000137.1:1905-7356 GCA_015233515.1 Deltaproteobacteria bacterium
CGGTTTTTTTTGCCGGACGCGCCAAGCAAAAATCGGAAGCTGCCTGGCGGGAAAGCGAAGAGCGCTTTCGCCTGGCTTTTGAAAGCGCCAACAATGGAATATGTCTCGTGGATTTTGACGGTCGGGTGTTGAGGGCCAATAGGCAAATGACCGAGATTTTCGGATATACCAAGGAAGAACTTGAAAGGATGACGGTAAATGCCATTGCCCACCAGGATGATTTAGATAAAAGTCCGATCGTTATCAACGACATTTTAGCCGGGAAGAGGGAAGGCGCCGTATTCGAAAAACGCTATATTCATAAAAATGGTCATGTTATTTGGGGACAAGTTTCAACGGCCCTTATTCGAGACCAGCAGGAAAAGCCCCTATATTTTATTTCACACGTCCAAGACATCACTCAACGCGTATTAGATGAAAAAGAAAAAGAAAAACTTCAAGCCCAGCTTCGGCAATCCCAAAAAATTGAAGCCGTGGGCACATTGGCCGGCGGTATCGCCCATGACTTCAATAACCTGCTTCAGGCCATAAACGGATATACTCAGATAATGCTTCTGGATCGAAGCCAGAACGACCCGGATTATGATAAATTACAGGAGATATTGAAAGCCGGGCAAAGAGCCGGGCAGCTGGTCCGCCAACTTCTTCTTTTTAGCCGCAAGGTCGATACCGTAAAAACACCTGTTGATATCAACAATATATTTGAACAAACGCGAAAAATGCTGGAAAGAACCATCCCCAAGATGATTGAAATAGAACTGCACCTGGGCAGTCGCTTATGGACGGTCATTGCCGATCCCGTCCAGCTGGAGCAGGTTTTGTTGAATTTGGGAAGTAACGCCGCCGACGCCATGCCTGATGGTGGACGGATAATTATGGAGACCGAGAATATAATTTTGGACGATGCTTATGTGCGGAATCACTTGGAAGCAATACCAGGCAATTATGTGTTGGTGACTGTCACCGACACGGGGCATGGCATAGACAAAAATATCATGGAACATATTTTCGACCCGTTTTTTACCACCAAGGAAATCGGCAAGGGAACCGGTTTAGGGCTGGCCTCGGTTTACTGCATTGTAAAAAGTCACGGCGGCTATATCCACTGCTATAGCGAACCGAGCCAAGGCACGACCTTTAAAATTTATCTGCCGGCCACGGAAAAAATTGATGTCGGTTCGGATGAAATAACCACCGCAACTTACCAAGGCGGAATCGAGACTATCCTGCTGGTGGATGACGAAGTCCAACTCCGGAACTTCGCGACATTGGCATTTAAACGATTTGGTTACCAGGTCGTGACCGCCGCCAGCGGAGAAGAAGCCCTGGAAATATACCGGGGCAAGTAAGCTGAGATCGATTTGGTTATTCTAGATATTAGCATGCCCGGAATGGGCGGCTATAGATGTCTGAGCGAAATTTTAACGCTCAACCCACAGGCCAAGGTCGTCATTGCCAGCGGCTACTCGGCCAACGGCCAAATCAAAAAAACAGTGGAATCAGGCGCATCCGGATTTATTGCCAAGCCATATCAACTGGCGGACCTGTTGAACCATGTGCGGGAGATTTTGGACAATAAAAAAAATACTCGCAGGATAAACGGGGCGGGGTCCGTCAATGCGTCAGCTTGAGGCTTCCACCGGCGGAAGTGGCCAATACTTCGGCTCGACTCAGGATTTCGAAAAACAACGCCGTTTTGAACCATGATCGCCGGACCATTCCTTGGCCGGTCTTCGCGTAAAGTCTGCCTTCCGAGAATAACTTTTCCATGATCTCTACCCCCGAGACTTGTCGCCGGCCAAGTCCCCGGGCCAAGGTTAAGGCGGAAGATAAATCCGTATCCGGACCGTGTACCGGTAATCCCTTAAGAAAATTCAGGATCCTGGCGGTAATGAAAAGCGTGGCCAGGTCATCTCGCCGGCAACTTGGAGTTTCGATGGCCATGGCCGTGGAGCGGGCTCGGACCATTTCCTCCGATCCCAAGTCAGGATAGGCTTCGTTCAAGGGACAGCCCGGAGTCAGATAAAAAATGGACGCGCCGATCAGCACCGGCAGGCGGGCCAGAAGAGCCATGGTTTCTATCATGGCGATGAGGTTTTCCTGGGGCAGGCCGAGGATCTGGTAAGCCACGAGATTAAAATCCAAGGCGCGAGCCTGCCGGACCACGGCTTCAAACTCGGCCACGGTATGGGGCCGCTCCACCCGGTCCAAGGTCCGACCGCGGGAGCTGACCAGGGATAAATTCAAATGAGTAAAGCCCGCCTTTTTCATCAATAACAAGGTCTCGTTTTCCAGACCGAGGTAGGAAACTCCGTTCATGGCCGTCAAAATCAAGCCTTCCGGCCGGGACAGTTGACTGATTCCGTTTAAAATAGTTCGGAAATGCCCTTGGTCCCAGGTCAGATTGTCATCTTCAAAATCGACGAGCCTATAGCCCTGTCGGTATCTTTCCTCAACTTCCGCAACCACCAAATCCGGAGCGCGCCGACGATAACGACGGCCAAAAGTCTGATGGATACTGCAAAATGAGCAGCCATGAGGGCATCCCCTAGATGCGGCGATCATGGCGATTGGCTTGCCGGCCTGGTTATATCGGCTTACCGGCCAGTCGGAAAAATCGGCCATGGGTAAATCGTTCAGAGGATAATTTTCCGCGAGGGGATTTAAGATCATCCGCGCCTGATGCTTGAAACCCAGGTTGGGTACCTGGTCTAAAGGCCGAGCCGTTAGATGGGCCTGGAGGAACTCGACTAAAGGTCGTTCTCCTTCGCCACGGATCACAAAGTCCACGGCCGGATCGGTCAGCAAGCTTTCCGGAGCCGCCGAAGCATGGTGTCCGCCGATGATAATCGGCGCGGGCCACCTGGCTTTGATCGCTCGAGCGCAAGATAAAACTTCTTGATAATACGGGGTGAATAGGCTGGAAATCCCTATCAGGTCCGGTTGAAGCGTTTCCACGTCGCGGGCCAGATCCTCATAAGCGGCCCCGAAATGATAGAACTGATGGAATGTGGAAAACGGGCTTTGGTCGGGGACGGAGTAAAACTCTTTCACATAAGCCAGGGCTGAAGGAATGGGGACGGTCCGACGGCCATGACCATGATGGTAATCCTTGATGATCACTTCCACTTGAGGGACGTATTTCCGGACCGCGGCCTTTATCATGGCCAAGCCCAGGGGTTGAAGCCTGATTTCCGTATCGTAGAAATCGCGGATGGGCGGATTGAGGAGCAGAAGCTTCATCAGTTGGCTATCGGCCGCTGGTGGATGGTGTTTGGCGGTAATCGGTGTTTGACGCGAAAGGGCAGAAATCCGGAGAAATGCCGCATGATAGATTTCGCCTTAATATTCTCGAGATGTCTACGCTTTCGCGGTTGATAAATATCGTTGTTTCTTTAAGTGTCTAACCCGCCGAGGCGTGGAAAGCGCCTCGGCGCAATATTACCCCGATGGCGCTTTCCTAAAAGTTAAAAGCCGCTTCCGGAATGTCCAGGGCGGATGTATCCTCGGTTTCCAAGCTCATATGTCGGGAAAAGACATTCACCAGGGTGTTCCGACAAAAATATTTGGCGGTTTCAATTTTACCGCGATAATACATATCATCGGCCGATCCCGCACCGACATCGGCCAGTTTGGTTCGGGCGATCAAAGCTTGTTCCAACAGGAGCCGCGCGAATTCCACCTCGGCCATGCAATCCAGGAAACGAGTGGAAGTCAGCGGAATCAGCCGGAGCCGGCCATCCTGGAAATACTGCACATACTGCATGGCCCATTCGCCGACTAATTTAGCCGCTTTGAAGAGTCGTTTGAAATCAGCGGCCAAATCAGGGTCATCCCGATGCGCGGCGGTCAGGTCCATGATTTCCTGAATCCAGTCCTGGAAAATCTTACCGCCTTCCATCATCATCTTCCGGCCGATTAGGTCCAGGGATTGAATATAATTAGTGCCTTCCCAGATGGACAGGATTTTGATGTCCCGGGCGTATTGTTCCACCGGGTATTCCGCGCAGTACCCGGAACCGCCGAAAATCTGGATAGCGTCTCGAATGAGCTGGTAACCGTAATCCGTGTTATAGCTCTTGACCAGGGGGATGAGGAGTTCCACCTGCCGACGGGCGGCGTGACGGGCCTTTTCATCCGGGTCATGTTCGGCCACATCGCTGAGGTAGGCGATTTTGCTTAGTAAGGCGCGCATGGCTTCGGTCCCGGATTTAAGGTTCATCAACATCCGGCGCACGTCTTCGTGCTGGATAATGGGCACCCGGTCGGCGGAACGGTTGGTGAAGGGCGGTCCCTGGATTCGTTCCTGGGCATAGACCCGGGCCACGTCATACGCCGCCGAGGTACAACCCAAGGCTTGGAGCCCGGTGGCGATGCGGGCTTCATTCATGAGCTGAAACATCTTGGACATGCCGGAATTAGGCTCGCCTAAGAGAATACCGCGACACTGGTTGTTTTCACCAAAGCTCAAGGAGGCGGTCACCGAACCATGCAACCCCATTTTATGTTCGATACCCGTGCAGTTCATGTCGTTAGGCTGCCCCAGGCTACCGTCCGGGTTGACCCAGATTTTAGGGACAATGAATAAACTGATACCTTTAGTTCCTTTGGGAGCCCCTTCGATGCGCGCCAGAACCAGGTGGATGATATTTTCGGTCAGGTCGTGTTCTCCAGCGGAAATGAACCGTTTTGTCCCCTGGATTTTATAAATCCGCGGGTCCCCGGCATCCGGGTCCGGGATGGCTTTGGTTCTTAACCACCCAACATCGCTGCCGGCGTCCGCCTCGGTCAGGCACATGGTGCCGGCCCAAATCCCGGAGTACATTTTTTCCACGAACAAGGCCCGATCTTCGGCGGTGCCATAGTTTGAAATTACCCGGCCTCCGCCGGAGGTTACCCCGGTAGCCACGGTGAAGGCCATGTTGGCGGAATCAAAAAATTCCGTGACCAGGACATGCATTATTAAAGGTAGCCCCTGACCGCCGAACTCCGGTTCGCAGGGCATGGCCCCCCAGCCGTTTTCAAAAAGGAATTTCCACAGGTCCCTATTTTCCTTTGGAGTAGTGACCTGATTGTTCTCGTACTTACAGCCCTGTTGATCTCCGATTTTCAACGTGGGGCCGACCACTTCCCGACAGGTTTTCAAGGCCTCCTGGATGATCATGTGGAAATCATCCGCGGAAAAGTCCTTGAAAGCTTCGTAACTCAGGAGTTTATCCACGCCGAACTGTTCGAAAAGTATGAATTTGGTGTCACGATCGTCGCGACGAAAGAAATTGACGGTCATAAGTTACCCCGTATTTTGGCGTATTGGCCGGGCAACTTCCGGCCCAGACGCAATGAATGATCATTCATTCATATTATCAGGCCCATCTGCGGCTGTCAAGGAATTTGCTTTCCCTAAATCCACCATCAAATCGCGGATAGGGCGCGTAAATCCTAGGCGAAACG
>JADFXS010000138.1 GCA_015233515.1 Deltaproteobacteria bacterium
GGCAAACTGGGCGACGTCGATGATATCGCTAATGCCGTAATGTTCCTGGCCGATGACCACAGCGGATACATCACGGCTCAAGTCCTTTATGTGTGTGGGGGCAGAAGTCTATATTCAGGCTAATGCGTTTTGCATCTCAGGAGATAGGTGATGGATAAAATGTCTAATGATTCACTTGGCAATGTAAGAGTGCTAGATTTTACCGGCGAATTGGGACCCTACGCCGCAAAGCTGTACGCGGGTCTGGGGGCGGATGTGATTCACCTCGAGCCGATGACCGGGGACCCGTTGCGCCAGGTTGGCCCGTTCTACCGAAACGAGCCGGGTATGGACCGCAGCCTCCAGTTCCTTTACTATAATGCAGGCAAGCGGGGAATGGCCCTGGACCTGGAAAAGCCAGCCGGACAGGAGATATTTCTTAAGCTTTGTGCCAAGGCTGATCTCCTGCTGGAAAGTTTTGTCCCCGGCTACCTGGAAGGATTGGGGATGTCCTATGATCGTCTCAGTGCGATCAATCCGCGCCTGGTCCAGACCTCCATTACCCCGTTCGGCAGCTTTGGCCCGTATAAAGACATGCCGGGATCGGATCTGATCTGTTCAGCCATGGGCGGGTTTCTTTTCCTGGCCGGGATCGAAAATGACAAACCAGTTCGCTCCTGCGACAACCAGGCTTACAGGATGGCCGAGGCCTATGCCGCGGTGGGCAGCTCCATCGCGCTGCTTTTCGCTAAGAGAACCGGCATTGGCCAGTTCGTCGATGTATCCTGCATGGAAGCTGCCGGAATGGCACTTGAAAATGCCGCCCAGTACTGGGACCTCCAAGGCGTCATCCGGCGCGGCCGAGGCAAGGTGGCCGGCGAGGCGACAATTCATCCCTGTAAGGACGGCTATATTGCTATCGTCGCCATTATGGGCAAGAATAAGGTCATGTGGGAACCTTTCGTGAATTGGATGAAAGAAGAGCAACTAGCAGAATGGGAAGTTTTCGATCACGACAAATGGATCGACGACTCCTATCGCAGCACCAAGGAAGGGTACGAGACGTTCTGTCGGATATTCGAGGCATTCACCATGAAACACGATAAGCTGACCCTGTACGAGAAGGGGCAGGCCCACAAAGTGGCTCTCACCCCGGTCAGCAATGGCAAGGACCTGCTGGAGAATCCACAGCTAGTCTACCGCAGTTACTGGAATACTGTCTATGACCCCAAGCTCTCCGGTGAAATCACCTACCCCGGGGCTCCCTACGAACTTGGCAACTTAAAGTGGCGGCTCGGCAACACGGCACCTTCTTTGGGGCAGCATACAGCCGAAATTTTAAGCGAACTCGGCTATACGGACGGTTGTATAGAAGCTTTGGCAAAGGAGGGTATCGTCCATGTCGGCTAACTTCAGAAAAGCTCTGGAAGGAATTGTCGTTTGCGATTTTTCCTGGGTCGGGGCAGGTCCGATTGCGACCAACGTGTTGGGCCAATGCGGCGCGGAGATAGTCAAAATCGAGAGCGTCACGCGTCCCGACATACTGCGCAAGGGCGGGCCTTTTAAAGACGGCAACAGCCAGGGGCTGGAACGGAGCGGCTATTTTGCCAACCGCAACCCCAATAAGAAATGTATCTCCCTCAACATGAGCATCCCGGAGGCGCGAGATGTCGCGGTCCGGCTGATTGAAAAGAGTGACATTGTTATCAATAACTTCCGCGTTGGACAGATGGAGAAGTGGAAGCTGGGCTGGGAAGACGTCCATGCCATCAACCCGCGCATCATCTACATCACCATGAGTCTGCAGGGGCTCACCGGCCCGCACAAATCCTTCATGGGCTATGGCGTAAATCTCAATGCTCTGTGCGGCCTGACTGAACGATCGGCCTTTAGAGACGGCCGGCCCTTTGGTACCGGAACCAATTATACGGACCACGTGATGGTACCTTGCCATACGCTCTTCGGCGTCATGGCCGCGCTTCTGCAGCGCGAAGTCACCGGAAAAGGCCAGACCGTGTCCGTGTCACAGTTAGAATCGGCCATTGCCATGAAACCAAGCGACGTGATGGCCTATGCGGCCAACGGGGATCTGCTGGGCCCCCTTGGATTCGGCGATGCTCATGCCGCGCCGCACGGAGTTTACACGACCCTGGGATATCGCAAATGGATCGCCATCTCGATCTTCTCCGAAAAGGATTGGAATATTTTAAAAGACTTAATGGGCAACCCGGGGTGGGCTGACCATACCAAATTCTCATCTCTATCGGCGCGCAAAGAAAACGAGGACGAATTGAATGCCCATATAGAGGCCTGGACGTGTGATCAATATGCCGGCCGGCTATCTGAAAGACTTAGAACCAATGGTATTCAGGCCGGAGAAGTAAATGACGCCCGCGCGGCCATCGAAGATCCTCACCTGATTGAAAGGAATTTCTGGGCCTATCTTGACCATCCCGTGGTGGGCTCGAGCCTGTATAACCGGGCGCCGATCGTTTTTTCCAAAACCCCGGTCGAGATGAAAACCGCCGCCCCTCTGCTGGGTGAGCACACCCGTAAAGTTCTGACCGACATGCTTGGATACTCTGAGGAAGAAATCAGCCAACTGGCGGGAAAAAACGTATTAACCTCGTCGGAGCCGCGCCAGGTGCGTGATGGAGTTGCAGTCGGGTCGAGAGGGAAACCTGGCCCGCGATGAAGTTTTCAAAACAGGAGTAAAAAATGGATTTCTCTATTTCCGAAGAATACAATATGCTAAAGGACTCCATGCGGGAGTTTGTCAAGAGGGAACTGCTGCCGCTGGAAAAAGCTTTTCTGGAACGTGACATGAGCCTGTGGACCGAACCGGGCCCCCAGCTAGCCAAAGAGAGTGGGAAGAGATTGCTTAGCGAAAGCAAAAAGCTCGGCTTCTGGGGGTTGGAGGTTGGAGAGGAATTCGGTGGGCAGGGATTGGGCATGCTGGCCAAGACCATAGTCCTCGAAGAGATGAGCAACTCTTTCGTTGGTTTTTCACCCCACGGTTTTTTGCTTCCGCCGGATGCGCCCAATCTGTATTACCTGAACAGTTGCTGCACCGGCAACCAACGCGAGAAGTATTTTAAACCCTATTGCGATAACCAGTTGGATTCAGCGATGGCCTGCACCGAACCCGGCGCCGGGTCCGATGTCAGCGGGCTGAAGACCATGGCCGTGCGCAAGGGCGACAAATGGGTGATAAACGGCACCAAGACCTTTATCAGCAAATGTGATAAGGACAATGTCTTCTTTATCCTTATTGCGGTGACTGACAAGAACGCGCCCTCCAAGGACCGGTTCACGGCCTTCCTTCTCGACCAGGATACGCCGGGGCTCAGAGTGGGTCGGGAGATCCCGGTCATCGGCGCCATGCCGACCTGGGATTTGATCCTCGAAGACGTGACTGTAGGCGATGACGCAGTGCTGGGCGAGGTGGGCAAGGCTTTCATTCCGCTGCAAAATCGTTTTGGCGTGCGCCGTATCGAACTGGCCTGCCGTTGCACGGGTATGGCCGAACGACTCATCAAAATGATGATCGATCAAGCCAACACACGTATAACCTTTGGAGAACCCTTGGCCAATCGTCAGACAGTGCAGAATTGGATCGCCGATTCCACGATTGAACTAGAGACTGTCAGGTGGCTGCTCTATTACGCGGCCTGGAAATCGGACCAAGGTATAGAGGATCTACGCGTTGAGGGCGCCATGCTGAAAGTGGCGGCAACCGAAATGCTGACCAAAGTGGCGGACCGCGCCATTCAGATTCATGGCGGCGTAGGGCTTTCAAAGGAGCTGGGAATCGAATACGTGGCTCGGATGGTCCGTATTTGGCGCATCCTTGAAGGTCCCTCCGAAATTCACAGATGGACCCTAGGACGCACCCTGCTGAAGCAGAAAAAACCCTATAATGGGCTAGTCCTGGCAAAGGATAATGGCGATTAGGACTGTATCGCTATCAAGGGAGTGACAAAAATGCCTGTAGACTTTATAGTAGAAAATCACATTGCATTGATCACGCTCAATCGGCCGGAAGCCATGAATTCACTGGATCCTGAATCGGTTACGCAGCTCGCCCGGAATTGGGCCGAAGTACGAAAGAATGATGATATCCGGGTGGCCGTGCTGACCGGCACAGGTGAAAAATCCTTTTGCACCGGGACGGACATGAAAAAGACGCCGCCGCCCGCGGAGTGCATGGCCTCCATCTGGCTGAACGAAGGCCAGCCGATCATACCGCACATGAAGACGTGGAAACCGATTATTGCGGCCATCAACGGCTATGCCATAGGAGGTGGCCTGGAAATGGCCCTGGCCTGTGATATCAGGATCGCCGCCAGTACCGCGAAATTCGGCCTCACGGAGGTCAAGGTGGCCAGCCTGGCCGGGCTCAATGGAACCCAGTGTTTGCCGCGGGTCATCCCTCAGGCGGTCGCTATGAAAATGCTGTTAACAGGCGCCACGATCGACGCCCAGGAGGCCTTGCGGGTGGGACTGGTGAGCGACGTGGTCGAACCTGGGGAACTCCTTGATCTGGCTAAAACCTACGCCGGTATGATTGCAGCTAATGCTCCGCTCAGTGTCAAGGCGGCCAAACAGGCGGCATTGATGGGGCTTGATATGCCCCTGGAACACGGCATAGCCTTCTCACATCTTCTTTGGGGTGCCCTGAGGGATACTGAGGACCGCAAGGAGGGATTCCAAGCCTTCAGTGAAAAGAGGGTCCCGCAGTGGAAAGGGCGCTGAGTTCCCAACTAACAGTTTTCAGTTATCAGTAGTCTGAATCAATGGTTGGCCATTGGTTCCCATCCATTTTTAGCAGGGTGCTGGAAAAGTGTCTGCGGACCCAAGGCGTTCGCCCCCGGATAGAGGTCCGGGGCAGGCCTGGTAGGTGGCCCCACGATGGTTTTGCTCCAAAGTGGGAAGTCCAATCCTTTTTCAGCACCCTGTTGATATGGCTAGTTACCAGTTCGAGCCGTCTGAAAACTCAAAACCGAAAAAGGAGGGTGCCTAGATGCATATCGCGGTCCTCGCAAAAGTAGTGCCTGACTATGAAGTTCCGGCGAGAGATTTTGAGCTGGCCGGAAACCGTGCTCATTCTCGCTATACCAGGATGATCGGTCTCTACGACGAAAATGCCATAGAGACCGGCATCCAGTTGAAAGAGAAGTATGGCGCAAAGCTCAGCATAGTTTCTTATGGCCATGGCGATGATGTCCCAATACTCAGAAAAGCCATCGCGATGGGCGGAGATACTCTTCACCTCATATTGGGAGATTCAGACGACCCCTATGTCATAGCCGCCAACCTGAAAATGGCATTGGAGCAGATAAAAGATATCGACTTGGTCTTGGCGGGCCAGCAATCCGCCGACCTGGACCGAGGGATTGTCCATGGCATTCTGGCTGAAATGCTCGGCTACACGTTCCTGGCCCAGATTAGCAAGATCGAATTCGACCAAGATCGCTGGACTGTGCAACAGAATCATGAAAACGGCAGCCGCATGCTCCAATTCGGCCGAAAAGCCGTCCTGTCCATAACCAGCAGCCATGAAAACGTCCCCCGCATTCCGGTGGTGCGAGCCATTATGGCCGCCAAGAAGAAGCCTGTGGAAAAACTGCAGGGAATAGACGCCGTCCCGATGAAGGCTGAAGAGATCAACGTGGAGATTCCGAAACTCGAATCGATGTGCGAATTCCTGCCATTGGATGATCTGCAGCAAACCGCCAAAATCCTTTTGGCCAGACTGAGGGAGGAACGTTATCTATGAAGACATTGATCATAGAAAAGATTGAACCCAAAAGAATCGGTGAACTGGTGACCGTGGGGCGGATTCTGGGCGAAGCACCTGATCTGCTCGCCATCGGACAAGGTGAAATTCCAGGTACATTCAATCGCGTCTTCCAGTGCCAGGACACCATCGCCGCCAACCTGGTGGATAGCCTAGCTGAGTTAATTCAGAAGAATGCTTACCAGGTGATACTGCTCAGTGCGACCACCCTGGGGTCGGAAATTGCAGGGAGGCTGGGCGCCAGACTGAAAGCGCCCGTGCTTTCCGAAGTCATCGAAGTCAAGCCGGACATGACTGTCAAACGGCCCGTTTACGGCGGCAAGGCCGTAGCAGAATATAAAATACCAGCGGGCCATGTGATCCTCACCATTCGCCGGAAATACTTCGAACCCGCGTTACTGGAGGGAACGACCGCGGCCGAGGCCCTAACCATTGAGAACCCTTCCATCACACTCCTTTCGGAAGATCAGATCCAAACTCAGGGCGTCCGTCTTGAAGATGCCGAAATAATCGTCTCGGGCGGCCGAGGTATGGGCGACAGTGAAAATTTTGCAATTCTTCGGGAAATGGCCGGACTGCTCCATGGCGCTGTCGGCGCCTCGCGCGGCGCTGTGGATGAAGGCTGGGTCCCGCAAACTATGCAAGTCGGCCAGACCGGCAATATTGTGGCGCCGGCTGTTTATTTTGCGGTCGGCATATCGGGCGCCAGCCAGCACCTCGCCGGCATAGCCAACGCCAAGTGCGTCGTCGCCGTAAACAAGGATGAAGAAGCCAATATATTCAAGCGGGCCCGTTTCGGCGTCGTATCTGATTATAGAAACTTTATTCCCGCCTTGATCCAGGCATTACGGGAGGAACAGTAGTCAATGAGGATCCCCTACTGGAATATCAGTTATGGTGTTTTGATGGACGTTTTGGCCGTTCCTATATTTGCCATCTTTTTTTCCGGCCTCTACAGTCATTACCGAAAGATTCGCAAAGGAAGAGAACAATTAAAGCTCAGTTGGGGTAAGGCGAACGTCAAAAACGGTCAGGTTTTTCTAAAAGAAGTTTTCACCAAAAGTATACTTGGCACCCGAATTTACCGGAAGCTTTACACCGGACTGGCTCACGGATTGGTTTTTTCGGGTATGGCGATCCTGACCCTCGGCACCATCCTCGTCTTTGCCAACGTAACCATAAAGTTGCCTGTTTTCAGCGGGTCCTTTAATCACTGGTTTATGAGCTTCGGCCTGGATCTCGCGGGGATATCGGCGCTGGCCGGCCTTTTATTTTTTTTCCTCCGCAGGCTCTTTCCTCCTGATCGGTTGGTTACCCCGAAGGGGCGGACCGGCTTTTTTCCGATGATCGGGCTCCTGGTCCTAATAATTGGCACAGGCTTTTTGCTGGAATCATTGCGCATTCGGTCTTCGGGCCCGGATCCGGCCTCTTTCGTAGGCAATTTTGTCGCCGGGTTTATCCCGGCGAATGGTCCGATTTTGGCTTACCTTCGTTATGTGTGGTGGGTC
>JADFXS010000139.1 GCA_015233515.1 Deltaproteobacteria bacterium
TCTCCTAGAATTGGGAACCGGATTCAATATGGAAATGACCGGGCTAGAAAATATTACTGCTCAAGTTTTGAATTTGAAAAGGCTCAAGGCCGAACAAGGAACTGGGTACCGCCGTATAAAGGAAGGCGCCAAATACGGTGTCGGATGCGTAGGTATCGAAATAGAAGGGGAAACAATTCTGAACGGAGGTAGTTATCCGCCCAAATTCTTTTAAATACTTTGATACGAGAGAATAATTTGTGATGTCACCGCCGCCTAAAGACATTGCCGTCAAGCCATGCTCTGTCCTCACAAATGGTACCGATAGAAGAATGAAGGCCGCGATCATCACTAGAGCACAAGGAACAACTTCTTCAAATTCAAGTTGAATTGTTGAAGGCCGATTCATGTCCCGGAAATATACCAGGAGTAAAAAGATAAGGGGAGGGACAAGGAGGTAAATCGAATAACCATCTGTTCCTTTGAGGTGCCAGATAAAAGCATACCATCCAAGCACGGTTAGATAACAGTAACCAATAAATGGTGATAAAAAGAAAGAATACCTGCGCAGAATTTCTGGGCACAACAGCCTGGTTATTCCCAATCCTAAGTAGATGTATAATAGGGTGTAAAGCAACGAATATAACAGGTACTGCGCGCAAATCATGACGAACTTCCTTTGATTATCCCACCATGGTTATTTGTATATTGAGAAGCAAGTTGCGCTTGGCCCAACACGAAGGTTTGGGCACCATTATCTTAATTTTGCCAAAAAAAGTAACTGAATAACTTCCAGTTGGAGGAATTCGCCGGTCATTACTTACTTCATCTTTTGGAACATCATTTCCGCGGAGCACCTCACCTGTAAATCGCCTGACCGAGGCGTCGGGGTAAAATAAGCCAATCCGAACCCACCCCACATTTCGCCCTGTGTCGGGCCTGGATTTTCTATTATTCTACCGGGAATAAAATCAATATCAATCCAATGAACATAAGGAGAGCTAGTCCAGTCTCCGGACAACATGCCCTTCCGGCATTCCGGATTAAAGCTGTCATGCATCATACAGAAAAAAGGTTTCTTGGGGATATAGGAAAGCAGGCAATTAATATCATCCCTAATCCCATTGGCGGAGTGATCTCCGTCAATAAGTATAAAATCAAGGGGAATATTATATTTATCTAATTTTTTGAAGAGGATGGGCAGGATTAATGCCGAACGGCCGGTCAGGAAAGATACATTCTTGAATTGATTGGCTTTAGCAGTGATACTCGGGTCCATATCCACTGAAAAAACAATGTCTGAATATTGAGAGATAAGCGACAAGCTCCCGCCCATGTAGGTGCCGACTTCGATGCTGCACTGGGGCCGATGTCTGGCCAGCAAAGCCGTCAAGGCTAATCTTTCTGAATCATTCATTTGCCAGTTGTAACATATGGACTGGGGATAGAGGATCTCTTCCCAATTGGGAAAATCATTCCCAGTAAAAGTAAACGGGGGAAGAGGCTTCACGGTAGTCTCTGTATTTGTTTTACTTTTAATTCTTGAACTCAGCATCGAGATGAATTCTTGGGCGTGTTCTTTCCAGGTCTTGATTCTGCGGCTGACCGCCTCACGGGATAGCCTGGTTAACAACTCTTTGTTGACAGACAATCTATATATGGCTGCGGCTAGAGATTGTTCGTCCATAACATTGGCCGTAAGACATCCGCCCTCGGCCGCCAGTTCCATCATAACGCCATTTTCATAGCAAATACAAGGTCTCCCGTGCCAGAGGCTCTCCATAATGGGCATACCGAATCCTTCAATGCAAGAAGGGTATACGGTGAAAGTGGCGTCTAGATACAGTCGATGCAGCGTGTCGTCATCGACAATACCCAACCAATTAATCCGTGGATTATTGGAACAAATAGACTGGATTGAATCGGCCAGATCAAAAGCGCCGGCATATTTGTTACCAACCAGTGTCAATGTCCAGTCGAGTTCGGGGTGGCTTTCCTGGATCAGCAAACACGCCTGAAGAAGTTTGAGATGGTTTTTCCTTGGTTCAAGAGTTGAAACGCAAAGGATATTTATTGTTCCGGCCGGTGGCTCCTGCAGGGACCGATTCCGTTCATAACCTCCGAATTCCCCTGGATTCGCATTTGCAACAACAACGCTTTGGTTAATCCCTTTGTTTTTCCAGAATTCAGTTAAGCAGCCAGCGGAAAAGCTTGAGACCGGGATGACGAGGTCGCATTCTGCCAGCCCAACCATGTAATCGGAATGATTTTTACAGATGTCTTCATTACACAAATCCGGTCTCAGGACGGGAATGGAATCGTGAAAAACAGCCGCCAGATTTAAGCCATTGTTTTTCGCATAACGGCGAATCTCACGAGCGCGAGTTTCGATCATCGTTTCAGTGAAAAGTAACCAACCAGGCTTATTTTCTAAAGAGTCAATATAGGACGTAAGAGTACGTCTGCCATTATCCGGTGAAAGGCTCTTTGCGTCAGATAGTACGGGGCCATTATATTGTCCGAGTTGGTTGAATTCCGGACCGGTGGGTAAGACATAGCACTTCTTTTCTTCATCCCAAACGACGAAGACGGGGTCGAGGTATCGCTGAAGTTCCCGTCCCAGGCGACGGGTAATTCGTATGACGCCGGAGTTGGCTGGATCCCTGGTAGAATTGGTCACATCCAGTACGAGGCGGAATTGTCCGGCCAATAGTTCTGAAAACAAATCAATGTATTGTTCAATGAAACGGTCCCACCTGAAAAAGGCATGAAATCTTTCCGAAGCCTGGAATATGACCTCGGGGTCAGGACCATCTCCCGTTAATACATCCCAAACCTTAGCAGCCATCTCGGCCATGTCGTGACAAAGATACCACGGATGGGAGATAACCTCGGGGTGTGCGCCTAAGTCGAAGACCAGCGCGGGACGGTTAAGCCATTGCATCTCAGCCAGCGGCAGATTAAAACCTTCCCAAAGAGAAAAAGAAACACCAAGGTCAACCCGGCTCATGATCGCAACCAGTTCTTCATCACTGGGAAAGCCGATCGGAAATATTAGATGGGCCAGCCCGGGGGGAACCGCCACTTCTGAATCATTAGCCATAACCAGCAGGGCACAATTAGGAATGGATTTGGAAAGTCCGGCCATAAGATCGAAGGCCGCCTCACTGTTCTTGTAACAAAATGGCTCCCATCTACCCAGGCAAAGTATGGTTTTCATGTCTTTTTGCTGGAGGGCGTCCAGTATCTCAATAGCATTTCCTTGAGGGCGTTCGGAAAGGGGCTGGTTAGACGACCAAATTGACATCTCCATGTGGTCGGCGCCTAACAAGATGGATTTAACCGGCACTTTCCCTTGAGAGTCTATTTTGCTTTGGGAGGTGCTGATGAAGTCGCTGATACCCACAAGGCATGAGGCTTTATCCAGATACCCCTTCCGTAAATCGCGCAATTTTTCTTGGGTGACCAACGCCCCACCCGAGTACCCGTCTAACGGAACTGCTCCACAATCTATAAACACAACCGTGGGGCAGACCTTTTTAAGAACTGGTATCGCCATAAAAAACGGCCAGCCAGCAATCAGGACTACATCCGGGGCCTCGTCAGGCGGAAAATGGCTGGACCAGGTCTGTTCCAACCAATCTGCGGTGTATTCATTTAGATTAATATAGTCGTCAGCTCCGGTAGGGACCTCGATTATGCGTGAGGCAAATGATTCGACAACTTCTCGATCAAACCGGTTGGCCATGATCGAAACGGTATGTCCCCGCTCTTTCAAGCCTCTTCCCAGAATTATTAATACCCTATCCACTCCAAAACGAAACAAGAAGCGTTCGTTACAAATCAATACATGCATGTGTTTCTTCTCCTGCACGGGCAATGTCAGGCTATCAGACCTTATATCCTATAATAGCATAATCTTGTGCAGAATACATGATGTCTAATACTGCATCAACCGATTGCACTCCGATATGCTCCGGTGTTTTTGGCATGTTAAGCCTTAGTATTTGAGTATCCTTGAACCCTCTTTGTTCTATGATAAATCTAGTGGATTCCGGTGGAAGTGGCCGCTTATGAGTCAAATCATAGTAGAAATTGCATGCCCCGACGATTAGATTCTCCGGATTGGGCGTCTCGAAGATTACCATCCCCCCGGAAACCAGGACCCGGAAAGATTCATCAAATAGAGCCAGGAGGGTTTTAACGGAAAGATGTTCAATAATATGAAAGCCGGTTATGACCCTGACAGAATTATTTTCCAATTGCCTTAAATATTCAACTGCCTCCGCTTCCACAACCTCTAATCCCCGGTCGGAACACATCGAGATCATGGCCCTGTTTATATCCACTCCCTTGGCCCCATAGCCATTTTCTTTCAGCAGTTCCAGCCATTCCCCGCGGCCGCAACCGACATCAAGAATCGGAGCAAAATCCATCCCGCTGCAGGCTGCTTCCACATATGGGAGATAATTTTTTTGACGGTTCTTGATCTCTTCCTGGGTCCCTCTAAATCTGTCTTCAAAAGATAAATATAACACATTCATTAATTGATCTTCTTCCCTTAATACATTCTCAAGCCGTTGGGCGCTGATTGGCTCTCGCCGCCGTTTTCCAACCTCTTCCAACAGCAGCGCCAAACTTCGTTGATGATCAAGGAGAGTTAATTCAGAATATTTTATTCTTTTAGATATCTCATTTATATTATTAGTTATTTCATCCAGCGCCGGCCGGTCGGCCTTAACTGCTTCCAGGGCGGACAGGTGAATCAACATATCGTCAACCCGCTGGTTATCCACCTTGCTGGACAAAATTAGAGTAACCTGCGCTTTCGTCTCTTCCAGGGCCTGCCGGTCGGCCTTAATCACCGCTTCGAGGGCGGCGGCAGATGTTAATATGGCGTTTTGTTGGTCTTTTATTGTCAATTCAGAATTTTTAAGCCGGCGTCCGATATCTTCAACGATTTCATTATCTGTCTTATTAATTTTAAGTGACCAGAATTCTTCCCATACTTCTTTGATTGTTTCCCGTTGCTCTTCAAAATATTTTTTTACCGTTCTCAATTGATCATTTATGTCATCTATGGCCAGCCTATCGGCTTTAGACAATTCAACCGTTGCAATCAATTGGCTAAGCCCTTCCACCACGTGATGATCCGCTTTCTTTGCCTCGATTTCTTCAATTCGCCTCAACGCCTCTTCCATCATTTTGACAATATCAGGCAATATATTCAACCGGGTATTCAACTGGGTATTCAACCGGGTATTCAACCGGGGCAGACTGGCCACCGCTACAATAACAGCCAAAAGATATCCCAAGACAGGAATCCGATAACTCGTGTGAACTAAAAATCTAATAAATAATCCAGTTACCTTTAACTGCTTTTGTCTGCCTTCCTTTGAATATTTCAAACGTCCCAATATTTCAATTTGATGAAGTCTCCCTTTCCGCAGAGGCGTCAAATAAAGCTCCAATTCTGAATCTACAGGGTCTCTGCCCAGAAGAGTTCTATAGGCATTAATTACGAATTCTTCATCCCTATATTTAAGAAAATCATTTAGATGATATTGTTTCGTTTCCATGAATACCTTCATCGTTTGTTTGGGTCAACAAGATGCCCTTTCGGTCCTGGTTTAAGCGGGATCATCTGGTCCTGATTTACCCGGCCGTCAGGCTCTAGTAATCAATAAACCGGGATCACAAGATAATTGGTTCGATGGTAATAGTAGTTCGCGGCGTTTTTGAACCCTTCGCCCCGAACCAGGTCACCCCCTCCTGGAGCATGTCAACTTCGAGAATATAGTTGCCCGACATGTAAGGTGCTTTAATTACGGCATCCAAGAGAATTTCCGCACCGGGCGACATATCGTAGGGCAAAGATGTCCGTAACCCATCAAAGATAAACATTCTACCATCTAGTCTCAACCAATGATAAGATAGACATATACAATATGTTCCGTCATCCAGCCCTAGCGCCGGCCAGGCTGTGCTACTCAAATTAGTTATTTTTACCAAAAGGTTAAATAGGGCGCTCGACTCGATCCGGCCAGACGGAGGTTCGACGACCAGATCGGCATTGAATCCGTTGTCCGGCAGCGAAGAATGGGCAACCGTCGATGTTTCTTTAGGGTTTCTTTGACTGCCGACAGCGTACTTCATCTCTTCATTTACTTCTTCTTGTATCTTTATCAAAAGGGTATTTAGCTTTGTTTCTGAGTCGGGCGATTTCATGCTAACCTCTTTAGATGTTTGCTTCTGCTTCAGTTATATAAATTTAACGAAAGGATTAGGAATTTAAACTTGGGCGTTACCTGCCCGGTTCCTTAGAGCCGGGTGGTTGGCAATGGTTCCGTTTAACTAATCACCTGCACCTCCGGCTTTAATCTGACCATACCGATGGATAGGAAATCTGTAGCGGTTACCACCTGAAAAGTTTTAATATTGTCTATCCAATGATAACAATTGTCAATATGAACGGCTTGGGAATGGGCGGCCACCGTGAGGGTATACTTCCCGGCGCCCAAGTTAAATTCATCGATGCGGTATCTGAGCGTACACCTAGACCCGGGTTGCATCTTAATCGGCACTTTGAGGTGAAAGGTATTAGTCCCGAAAACGTCTTGGCCGAATCTGTCCCGAATTAAAATGCCGACAGAGAGATCCTCACAGTCGATTTCGGAAAACAGATCTATATCGATAACGGCTGGTTTCCCCGAAACAAAGCAATCTATTTCCTCACCGAGGTCGTTCAACATCCGCAGCGAGGAAATTTTGGCCTTGAAATTGCCATAACCATCTTTCAGGGTCTGGGCCTGGCACACCGGGCTATCCGTTTCCTTGATTTTTTTAGCTAACATATAATTGTAAATATTAATTACTTGTTCCGGATCGCCGTGACTGACGACTTCTCCGTGATCCAGCAAGATGGCCTGATCGCAGAGGATCTTGATGGCATTCAAATCGTGGGAGACTAAAATTATCGACCCGCCCTGTTCCCTAAACTTCCTTATTTTTGTAGAGCATTTTTGCTGAAAGTAGGCGTCGCCCACGGATAAGGCTTCATCGACCAAGAAACATTTAGGCTCGGCATGAATGGCAATGGAGAACGCCAACCGCAT
The DNA here is from genome assembly GCA_015233515.1 of Deltaproteobacteria bacterium. The sequence continues at coordinate 7,095 of JADFXS010000139.1, forward strand.
GACCATACCCGAGGAGTAAGTCTTAAGGGGTTTACCAATAAAGTCGTTTAATTCTGTGAAAGCAATCATCTGGTCCTTTTTTTGGTCGATTTCCTCCCGGTCCATGCCCAGCAACAGGCCATTCATATAAATATTTTCTAGCCCGGTCATTTCCATATTGAATCCGGTTCCCAATTCTAGGAGA
>JADFXS010000140.1:0-1504 GCA_015233515.1 Deltaproteobacteria bacterium
ATTCGCCTACCGTCATTAGCATGAAAACACCAGAAATCCAGATAAGCCCCGCACTCCCGAGCTGATTGCCAAACCGTCCCTTCAAGTCATTTTCTTCTTTTCTTTACCTTGGCTTTTAGCCTAATAATACCTTCCGGCTCTGATTCGGGCCGAAATAATCATGGAGACCGTGCATGGGCTTATTAAAAGGATCCGTCAGCCTGACTCGTTACCGGGTGACGGACGACCCACCGGAGCTGACGGACGAATTCATATCCGATCGCTTGAAACGAAATGCATTTTTAGACATTGAATCCACCACCGAAGAAGAATCAATCGGCTGGGTGGAAACCCTCGACCCTTGGGCCGTTGAATTCAACCCGATAAATTTTAATTTTGGACGGGTCATTGCCATGGGAATGCGCCGGGATCACCGTAAAATCTCGGCCAAGGTCGTGAATCGTTATGCCGCCTTGGCTCAAACCCAAGCCGAACGACTCCACGAACAACCCCTTACCGTCCAGCAGCGCCGCGTGATTAAAGCCAAGGTCCGCCAGGACCTCCTGGCTCGCACTCCAGTCAACACTGATGTTTTTGATGTCTGTTGGCTGGTGGACAACGCTGAGGTCTGGCTGGTCGGAACCGGGACCAAGGTCCGGGAATATTTTGAAGACCTTTGGCGTCGAACCTTCGGGCTGAGCCTGATGATGAAAATCCCCTTTGTCTTGTCTCAGGAATTTCTGCCTAAGGGAGTCAAACCGGAAATTCTGGATAAGCTGCAAGCAGCCGATTTGAACTCCGGAGGGTTAGATCATGAACATAATTGACCTCATTCAGGATAAGCGGTTTTTAGGACAGGAATTCCTGACTTGGTTGTGGGTAACCAGCGAGATAAATTCCGGATTGGTTGAGGCGGAAGGTCTTGGTCAGGTGGAAGTCCGCTTCGTGCAACGCCTGGTCTTGGATGCCGGTACCGGCAACACCAGGCGAGTAGTCACCTGCCAAGGCCAGGACCTGGATTTGGCTGAAGCACGCACGGCTCTGCGGGAAGGTAAAAAGGTTTATCAGGCCAAGCTGCGTCTCAAGGCGGACAGCCGGGAATGGTTAGTCAATGTCAAGGCGGAAGGGTTTGAGTTGACCGGCATTCGCGGACCCAAAACCTTCGACCCCGGCGAAGAGGAGGCGGAAAGCCTGGCCGGCCGCTTATTGGATCGGATCGCCGTGACCTTGGAACTGACCCGCATCTTCGACGGCCTGTATGCCCGTTTTATGGCCGTGCGTCTGACCGACGCTTGGAACAACGCGGAGTTGCCGAGTTTAAGACGCTGGTTGATGGAGGATTAAACCGGGATCGCTCATCTCTACCATTCCGGAGGATAAACCGGGCGAGTGCGCCCCCGGCCAATGGCCTGGGGGCCGGGACCGTGGGACGGTTTCATTTTTAACCAGCTTTCCCATTCGCCTCGATAGCCCCGGTAAACATAATCGCGGGCGGTTTCTTCGGTGGAGACCACGCGATTTTTAT
>JADFXS010000140.1:1514-7228 GCA_015233515.1 Deltaproteobacteria bacterium
AAATATTCATATTTCAAGCGCCAGAAGCGGGCTGCCTGCCGAAAAGCTTCGTCCTGTTCGGCTTTTGTCGCCTTGGCGCGCTCATAACCTTGGGCGATGGCCAGGGCCAGACTTTTTGAAGGTGGATATTCCAGAAAAATATTCATTCCCATGTTCCAGAGTGTTCTAGGGGTTGATCCTTGGAGAGCGGCCAGGTTCAAAGTTCTGGTGACCTCCGCCGCGCTCGGGTTGCCGGAAGCGGCCCAGGCCGATCCCGGCCACAGAAAAAACACCAGGGTCAACCCGGTTAGAAGCACTGAGTATCTTGGGGTAAATATGTCTTGCGCCTTAACAACAGACATGTTAATGGGCTTACATCTTGTTGATTGACACAGGGTTGGCACCACTCATGAACAAGATACTTCGCGCAATTTGGTTCTTACCATTTTTCACCTTGAACACGGCCTTTTTCGGTCTAATGTCCTTGATTGCCAGTATTTGGTCGGCTCGTCAAGCCAGGGCTTGCGGGCCGCTCTGGGCTAAAGTAAATATATGGGCTACCGGCGCCAGACTGGAAGTGGAAGGCCTTGATAACTTACCCGGCGGTGAGGCCGGGGTGATCATTGCCTCCAACCATAATTCCGCGGCGGATATCGGGGCTATACTGGCCGGGCTGCCGTTGGATATCTGCTGGGTGGCCAAATCCGACTTATTGAAAATCCCTTTTTTGGGTTGGCATCTGAAACGGGTCCACATCCCCGTTTCCCGGAAAAAAGGCGGCAACATCGAGAGGCTGCTCCGGGACGGAGTCGAAAAGATCAATAATGGCGCCTCGATCATCGTATTTCCCGAAGGGACCGCAACCGCGGCCCGGAAAAACTGCTGCCGTTCAAGAAAGGAGCATTTGTTCTGGGCCACGCTTCCGGCCGCCCCATAATTCCGGTCGCCATCATTAATTCCAACATACTCTGGCCTCCGGGTACTCTGATGCCCAAGCCCGGCGTAATGACCATGCGCCTTGGCTCTCCCCTGGACCCGACTAAATATTCCCAGGAAGAACTCCATCTTCTGGCCGACGACACCCGGCAGGCCATTCTCCGGCTAATGTCGGAATAGGCCGTCTTTTCAAGCTTATCGGAAAAAAGTTGATAAATATTAAATCGCTCCGGTAAAAACCCCTTTTTTTATCGGAGCGGCGGGGTCCAACATTGTGAACAGCTTTTTCTGAACCTTTATAACCATCAGCGTTAATGCTCATCAATAAGATGTTCGGACCGGCCTTTCTTGTAAACATAATCCTGGACGCCGTTGCGGTAGACCCTGACCGCGGTCCAGGTTTCATTCAGAACAAACGCGGCGATGCAGCGTGAAGTAGTGGAAATATGCGCGGCGGTTTTGTGGCGCATGCCCAGCCCCGGTTCCACTTCGGCGTTGATGTCGGTCTCGGCCAGAACGTCCAAAGCGGCGATTTGACCCGCGCCCCGGTCGATAATAACCGCTCCGTCACGATCCGGATCAGCCAGCTCCGTCATAAAGGTTTGATATTCGTCGTCGGTGACATATTTAGGTTCCTGGCCGGCCAGAGGATTCTGACCTTCGCGAAACGTGAATTCCGGAAGGTCCTGTCCGTAATAGTCGCCGAGAAAAATCAAAAGACCGTGGGCTTTCTTGGGAGCTACCTTGGTCATTTCCTTAAGTCCGCTGAAAATGATGAGTTCGTACTCGGCTATACGTTTGTTGGCCTCGAGGATCTTGGTCAGGTTGACCGGATTAGTGCCGCTTTGTCGTTTTTCTCCCATAGCTCCGCCTGGTTATAACCGTCTGCTCAAGAACGGCCGGATTTTTATTTCTTCAATTGATCCTCAGCCCACACAGCGAGTTTTTCCCTGAATATCTTGGCATTGTGGCGAATATCCACTGGAAAGGACTTGTGAATCAAAATAGTCTCAATATTCTTGGTTCGTTCGTTGGCCCGGGCCATGGCCGATAATTCCCCGATCAGCCCTTCCATGTTACTACCATCGTCGCTTTCTTCCAATTCGATGATCATGACCGGTTTTTGATGCCCCCGCGGTCCCAGTCCCACCAAAGCCGATCGAAAAACTCTGGGATGATTATTAAAAATGGCTTCACAGGGAATGGTGAACAAGTTGCCTTGCGCGGTGATGACCCGTTGACTCTTGCGACCGCAAAACCAAATACGTCCCTTATCATCCAACCATCCCACGTCGCCCATCCGATGCCAGATACGATCTCCGTCCTTTATCTTGGCCAAGGCATCGGCTTCGGCTCGTTCAAAATACTTCCGCGACACCAAATCGCCTCTAGCCGTGATTTCGCCGATCTCCCCGACAGGCAGAATCAGGTCGTCGGACCATTCAGGAATAGGGTCGTCGGTGATCTGAATGATCTTGACGTCAATACCTTCCATGGAGCGGCCGACACACATACCAAACCCTTTTTCCGTCATGGCTCTGGTTTCGGATAGAATCTCGTTGCTGGTGATGGACACGGTTGGTACGGCTTCGGTGGCTCCATACGGAGTATGAATTTCGGCTTCACCGGTCAGCATAGTGGAAAAAGTTTCGATATTGACCGGGGAAACCGGGGCGCCGGCGGAAATGACCCGTTTGAGGGTCGGTAATTTTATGCCTTTTTCCCGGCCATACCGGCCGACTCGATTGAGGAGGGCCGGTGAGGCGAACATGTTGGTCACCCCTTGGTCCATGATGGGCTTGATGATGTTTTCCGGATCCACATGAGCCGGCCGGGTGGGGTCCATTTTGGGGATGACCGCGGTCATCCCCAAAGCCGGGTCGAACAAAGCGAATAAAGGAAAGGTCGGCAAGTCGATCTCGCCCGGAGTGATGCCCCAGTGTTGGCTGATCTGCCTGATCTGAGCATCGAAGATACCATGAGTATAGACCGCGCCCTTGGCCGGACCGGTACTACCGGTGGTGAACAGTATGGCGGCGATTTCGTCCCGCCTGGTGGAAGCCACGGGGAACGGCTTCCACGGGGTGACCCGGAGTTGTTTCAGAGTCAAACCGCCCCAGAACCACCTTTTACCTACGGTCACCCAAATATTGACGTTTTTAAAAAAGCCCGGAGCCAGTTTACGTAATACATGCGCCTGGGATACGCCGATAAAGGCTTTCGGTCGGCCTTCCTGGAGACAGCGCAACATGCGGGTAATACCCATGCCGGGATCCACCACCACCGGCACAGCCCCCACTTTGAACAAGGCAAAGACTAAGCAGAAGAAATCCAGGCCGGGAGTAACCATCAATATGGTTCGTACGCCTCGCTTGATACCGGCTCGTTCCAAGCCGTGGGCATAACAATCCGATTCCTGGTCCAATTGCTGGAAGGTCAGATGGGTATAGGCCATTCGGCCATGTTTATCCTCGGACATCGGACAGATCACCGCCCGGAGATGGGGATGATCATGAGCCTGCTTGTTCAAATATGAGGCGATATTGAAGATATCATCATCGTGGTTTATTGGGTTCATAGGTCTCTTATATTAAAAATAATACTTAATTCGCTCTTTTGATCCGAGTCTTATGGAAATCGGCCAAGGAAATACTCAAGATAATTTTTCACTCTCATCCTTGTATCATAAATCGTTCCTCGGCCTTGGCCTAGACTACATTCTCCACCACGGTCGAGAGGGTGTCAAGTTCTGCTTAAAAAGGCTTGCACCAGACTCAGGACCTGATCCGGAGCATCTTCCAGAATATAATGGCCGGCTTCGTGGAGCAGGTGGGCTTCGGCTCCGGGGAAGAGCCGTCGCCACTCACTAAAATACTCCACGGTAAAAACGAAATCGTGCCGCCCCCAACAGATGATCATCGGAAGCGCGGATAAGAAACCAAGACGATCTTCCACGAATTTGATGTCGGCATAACTTGGATCGCCGGGCTTAAGGGGGATGTCTTGAACGAACTTCAGGGTGGCCAGGCGATTTGGCCAAGAGTCATATGGCGCCAGAAGACCGCACCGGGCCGGCGGTGAGAGTTTTCGGCGTACGGCCATGATTGTGGCCGCCCGCGCGAATAAATTCAAGCCTAGAACCGCCGGAACCGCGAAAAAGCTGACATCCCGGATCAGTCGCAGTCTGCCGGGGATCAGGCGCTTGACCGGCGGGATAAAAGCCGCCGTGTTTAGAACGACCAGGCGACGGATTCGTTCCGGATGACGAACCGCCCACGCCATTCCGATGGCGCCTCCCCAATCGTGCACAATTAGGGTGAGCGGCTCATTCAACGCCAAGTGATCCAGCAGGGCGGTCAAGTCGGCCACTCGATCGGCCATCCGATACCCATAGGTCTTCGTAGTCGGTTTGTCGGACAAACCGCAACCCAGATGATCGGGAACAATGGTTCGGTAATTATCTCGCAAGCCGAGTATCAAGGAACGATAATAAAAAGACCAGGTCGGGTTGCCGTGGACCATAACGATGGGGTGGCCCCGGCCTTCGTCCAGGTAATGATATTTCATTCCGCTCCGGTCGAGATAATTGGACCGGAAAGGATAAAGCGGCCGCCATGAGGCCTTTTCCTTGATTTTGTCCGTCATGACCCTATGAACAATCCTTACCCCTAAACATGGCATGAATCTGTTTTGGATGTGAAATCACAATCATGATTGTTAAGCATACCTTAAATCCAATTTCGGCAAACTGTACTAGTCATCGGATAGAAGTCAAGGAAGAACTGCCGGTCCTCATTCTTGAATCTTCCTCTTTAAGCTGATATAAGGCGGTGATTATTCGACCGGAAGAATATCCGGCCGACACGGGAAGGGATACCGGCCAAGTGCCGCAACGTTGGATTATTTTACTTTTATGTTCCGGCTTTTTCGCAATGTCCATGCTCCTGAGATCTTCGACGGCGGTCATTGCCACCAGCCTTAGTAAGGACTTGAACTTATCACTGGATGATCTAGGCTTGTTGGGCGCGGCTTTATTTTATACTTCCGGCCTGGTTCAGATTCCCCTCGGCGTGCTTTTAGACCGTATCGGCCCACGCCTGACCTTGCTTTTTTTAAACGCTATCGGCGTGGCCGGCGTACTGGTCTTTGCCCTGGCCGGAGGGCTGACCGGCGGCTTGACGGGGCGAGTGCTTATGGGCGTGGGTATGGCCGCCAACCTTATGGCCCCCCTCATTCTCTTGACGCGCTGGTTCAAAGCGGAGGAATTCGGCACTGTTTCGGGATTGATCGCCTCCCTGGGGTCCTTGGGCGGTCTTTTTACCACTACACCGATGGTTATCAGCGCCAACTGGATAGGCTGGCGGGGTGTCTTTATCGTCTTGGCGCTGATACTGGCTTCCTTGACCGTGGCGTTGTACTTTTGGGTTTCCGATGATCCGCCTGACCAGAAATTTGATCGACCATCCACTACTCCGAAACCCATGATGTCGCTGCGACAAAAAATTTACATCCTTCTCACGGACCGGTCTTATTGGTCGATTTCCTTGGCGGCCGGACTCCGGTATGGAGCCTTTGCCGCGGTCCAAACCCTTTGGGTTGGACCATTTTTAATGATCCACCTGGACCTGGAACCAATCACCGCCGGCAATATTTTATTGATGTTGAGTATTGGATCCATCATCGGTCCGCCGCTGGGAGGATATTTATCGGACAAAATACTTAAATCACGAAAAAAAGCCGGCAATATCAGCATGATTCTTTTGGCCGGCTGCCTGCTCGCCGTGACGTTCTGGCCGGCG
>JADFXS010000141.1:0-5523 GCA_015233515.1 Deltaproteobacteria bacterium
ACCGTCGGCCCAGGCGCAGCGAATCAGGGTCATGATTTTTACCTGCCTTTAAACAACGATATGGCCTTGTTTCTCCGCCACGGTGATGGTCGCCCGGGCGCCGGAGTTGAATTCCATGAAATCCTTTTCGATACCGTCGCTGAAAATCACCCCGTTTTCCGGCATATGGGAGACCAGAAGCAGGGGTTGATCCCGGGTGATTTCCCCGAACGTGATTTCCGCGGAGGAATTTTTGCTGGGCCAGGGCTCCCGGACGGAAAAGTGCAGGAACTCCGCCTCCCACTCCATCAGTTTTTTGGGGGGAGCGATCGGTTTTTCCCCGGCCAGGTGGGCGGCAATTCCGGTGGCCCCGGCGATGATGCTCCGCAACCAGCCGGTCGATCCCAAGCCGGTGGAGACGATTATGCCGCTCGAAGAATGTTGCTCGGACATTTCTCCGATTTGCAGGGAGTAGAGAGCCGAAGTGTGAGACTTGGGGCCGATGAACAGATCGTTAACTCCGTGGAGGCTCTGGCCGGTATTGAGTTCGGCCTTGGCCATGGTGATCAGCCGGATTTGGCGCCGGCCCTTAAAGATTTCCGGAATGATTTTGGGCAGGTCCGCCACCACAAAGGGCAGCAGGACGCCATCCCAGCGCCGGGGATCCGGGTTGACTCCGACAATCGGCTGACGGCTCAGGTATTTCAGGACATTGGCCACCAGTCCGTCCTGTCCCAGGATCACTATGGTGTCGGACTCACCAAAGATGAAGTTGGGAACATACGACCGGTCGACGATCTGCACCCGACCCAGCCGGGACAGGATTAATTGAGCTTCTTGAACAGCGTTTTGGTAGTTTCGGCGTTCCCGCTGGTAGTCGGAAAAATCGGCGCCGAGATGTTCGATGTAAAAACGGGCCTGGGCCTCGGTGTTGAACCGCGCCATGAGGTCGTCAAGTCGGGTTTTCCTGACGATGAGGATGATCTTGTTTTCGGTGAGGCGGTCCATCACTTTTCCGGCCGCTTGGTCATCAGTTCGCGCAGCAAATCCGGGGAGATATTGAGTTCACCGATCTTGTCGGCGCCTTCCGCCAGTTCCTTGAAGGCCAGGGCGACCAGACGACCCGGGTCCATGCCGACGCTGGTCAGGGCCTGGACGACTTTCGGGTCCGCCGCCGCCAGAGACTTCATGACGGCGGAAATACCATAGGCCCGGTCATCGGCTTCCTGACGGGCGTTTTCACTGGCCAGCAGGACTAATTGCTTGTTTTTCTCCTCCAGGGTAATCCTGGTCTCCATTTCCGCCTCACGCAATTCGCGTTTTTTCTGCTGGACGGATTTCTCGGCTTCCATCTGCGCTTCTTTTATCTGACGTTTTTTGTTTTCGACGGCGATCTCCGTGTTCAGTTCGTTCTCCTTGATGGCTCTTTCCTGTTCGACGGCGGCGTTTCTCCTGGCGTAGACCGCTTCATCGGCTTCGCGAAGTATCTGTTCCCTGGCTTCGGCTTCAAGGGCGCGGGCTGTTTCGGGCATGGGTTTGACCGCCAGAATGGAAATGCCTAATATTTCCACGCCGAGTGAAGTAATGGCCTCGGTTTCCTTAAGACCGGCCCGGAGGACATCGACCAGGTCATCCGAACTCCCGAGGGCCCTACGCAGAGGCATGCTCTTGAGCGAGGACCTGGTGAGGACGTGGGCGTGATTGATGATCCGCTGGGAAAGCTTTTGCGGATCGTCGGAAGTATAGTCCTTGCCATTGGCGGCCAGAGTAAAATTCATCAGTTGGGACAGTTTCCTGGGGTCGGCGATCTTGTAGGTAATTTGTCCCTGGATGGTGACTTCCTGGAAATCGGAAGTCACATCGGCGAAGATGAAGGGGACATCCATACTGGCCACGGGAATGCGAATTAATGACGTGGTCGGCGCGAAATAAAAAAAAGCCAAACCGGTGCCTTCCCGCAGGAGCTTGCCTTTTCGATATTGCAGGATATAGTCCGTCGGCGCCACTTTGATGAATCTGATCCCGAACATTCTGCCTCCTCCCCGGTCCTAGGTTTACTTTTATTTCAACAAATACCTATAGTGTATTATAATTTTTACCAATATTTTCTGGTAAAAAAAACTTCTTTAGCGGTTTGCCGCTCTTGTGCCGCCCAACGCCGGTGTGGGGGACAATTCAAACAGGTCGCGCCTCGATAACGCAACTCGCGGCCGGTTTGCATTCGTAAAAGACCTTGTGTGGACAGGTTTGGCAAATGTTCGGGTCGATATAGATTTTAAAAACCAAGTCAATGGCCTCGGCGGCCGACGAAGTCAGATGGTCTTCTTCCATGATCTCGAGCATACCGGACAGGAAAAAAGTATTTAAAACCGTTTGATTGCGAGGGTCGGCCACGATTATATGCAAGCCCGCTTTCTTCGAATTGACTACAAACTGTTTCAGGGCGTGGGCCACGGAGGCGTCGATGTAATGGACATGCTTGATGATCAGAATGACCGCCTTGTGGCGCATCCGGGCCCCGGTTTCCATTATGGCGGATTCGAGTTGTTCGATCGCTCCGAAGAAAAGGGCTCCTTCGATGCGAAATAGAGCCGCTTGCGAACAATGTCTGTCGCCCGGTTCGATAGTGGTAAGCCGGTTGTCTTTTTCCCGCGGGACGACCTGGACCACGTATGGGTGGGAGACGCGGCGCAGAAACAGCAAGATGGATAGAAAAACACCCACGAACACAGCCGACCCCAGTTCCAGAAAAAGCGTGGCCAGGAAAGTGATGATCATGACCCAGCGATCGGTGCGCGTAGCGATAAAGGTGGTCATGATGGCGCGTCGATCTATCATGGCCAGGGAGATGAGCATCAGGATGGCCGCCAGGCCGGGGATGGGGATATAGCGGGCGTAAGGGGCCAGGAGCAGGAGGGTGGCCAAAACCAGTCCGCCGGACAGGGCGCCCGCCAGTCTGGAATTAGCGCCGGCCGCATAGTTGACGGCGCTGCGCGTGAATGAACCACTCCCGGGCATGCCGGAGAAAAACGCCGCCGTCACGTTGGCCAGGCCTTGGGCGATGAATTCACGATTGCCGTCGATGCGATCGTTGCTCTTTTCCGCCAGTGATTTGGCAATGGATAAGGCTTCGACCAGTCCTAACATGGCAATGGCCAGGGAAGGCATGAAAAGCAGGTCGATGGTGTCCTGGTCCAGTTTAGGCCAGGAAATCGGCGGGATCTGGCGATGGATTTCGCCGACCAGCCGGACCCCTTGGCCTCCCAAGTCAAAGATCGCCACGATCGCCGCGCATAGAATGATGGACAGGAGCTGTCCGGGAAATTTCGGCGCGATCCGGAGGATAATCAGGATAAAAATCAGCGCGCCCACCCCCAAGAGCAATGAAGGCCAGTGGGTTTCCGGCAGGTGTTTCAGGGTCCGCCCCATGTTTTCCATGAAATGAGGGCTTTGGGCAAAATGCAGTCCCAGCAGGTTTCTCACCTGATTCATGCCGATCAGTATGCCCGCTCCGGCGGAAAATCCGATGATAACGGAATGGGAGATGAAATTGATCAAACTGCCTAAACGGGCCAAACCCATGGCTAACTGCAGACCTCCGGCCAACAGGGACATGGTCAGAACTAAAAGGATTTTTTCCGATTCAGGCAGAGAGATGGCCGAAACCCCGCCGATGGTCGCCGCCGAAAGCGAGGAAAAGATCAGCATGGAAATGGCGTTGGTCGGTCCGGAAATAAGAAATTTCGAACTGCCCAGCAAGGAGGCGATGATGACCGGCGCGATGGCCGCGTACAGCCCGTATTTCGGGTGAATACCGGCAATAACCGCGTAAGCCATGGATTGCGGCAGGGCGATGGCGGCCACGGTCAGGGCGGCCAGAAGGTCCGACCTCGCCCGCGACAGTGAATATCCGGCCCATTCGCGCCGGGGTATTTGAACCAGGCGGCTGATTTTGGAAGTAAGTGACATGCGCGAGTTTATAGATCCATCTTGTTTTATTGATACGGCCGCTTGAAATCAGGGCGTCGTTACATGATGTTGGTATCGATCGTTTCGGGTAATTCGCTCAACGCTTAATCCGCAATTGTCTGGCTGCATGACCGTAAAACATTTTTAGCACACGCTTTTTTACATGTAAAGAGTCGCCGCGAGGTAAAGCCGTTGGGAAATGGAGCCTTTCCGCGATATTCGTTTTGCTGACGCCATGGACCTGGACAAAGTCGATTTTAATTTTGCTTCGAGTCGATTTGCGATATAGAATCAGCGCGAAAAAATAGTGATGAGCGAGGATATCATGAGTATTTATCGTGATTGGTTTCTGGCTGCCCGGCCATGGTCCTTCACCATGTCCTTTATTTCCGTCAGCGTCGGGGCCGCCGTGGCGGCCTTGCACGGCCCGTTTTCCATCACGCTTTATCTCCTGTCCCTGGTGGCCATGATCGCCCTGCATGGCGCCACCAACGTGATGAACGACTATTTCGATTATCGTTCCGGTGTGGATACCACTCAAGCAGCCACGGCCAACTACCGGCCTCATCCCCTGGTGGAAGGCAGATTATCCCTCAATCATATTCTGGCCGAATCGATCATTCTATACCTGGTCGGTATCGGGCTCGGCGGATACCTGATATGTAATCGCGGCTGGCCCTTGCTCTTGATCGGCCTGATCGGGGTCGCGGCCAGTCTTTTTTACACCGCGCCGCCGCTCCAATACAAATACAAGGCCTGGGGCGAATTTTCCGTTTTCCTGATGTGGGGGCCTTTAGCCGTGGAAGGGGCCTACTATGTCCAAAGACAGAGTTTCAGTACCACGGCCTTGCTTGTTTCCGTCCCGTTCGGGGTCCTGGTGGCCCTGGTCTTGTTCGCCAATAACTTCCGGGATATTGAAAACGATCGATCCAAGGGCATTAAGACCCTAGGCGTCATGTTGGGCCTGGCCAACTCGCTACGGCTCTATATCGCCATGATTTTGTTCGCCTACCTGTCGGTGACCCTGATGGCCGTATATGGTCCGCTCAAATTATGGTCGTTGCTGGTTTTGTTATCCATACCCGTGGCCGTGAAACTGATCGTGACCATGTGGCGTAGTCTGCCCGACGATGCCGATGCCCAAACCGCCAAGCTGGATACGGCCTTCGGCCTTTTACTGCTGATCTCTTTGGTATTGGGGAGAATCTGGTGAGGCATATTGTTTTCCGCCCCAAGGCGGTGGTGGTTTCCATCTGTTTGGCCACGGTTCTGTGGTTCATCACTTTTTATCTGCCCCAGGGGAATTTCTGGCTGAAAATTTCCTTTTCCGCCGCTATGTTGGCGACATTCGCGCTTATCAACCGCAGCCCGGCGCTTTCAACCATCAAGTTCGATTTTCCCAGTTTGATTTGGGGTTTAGCTTCGGCGGCCGCGCTCTATTCGATCTTTTATCTCGGGAAAACCGTTTCCACGGCGATTTTTCCTTTCGCCGGCCAACAGATCGGCGGCATTTACGACAAAGGCGCCGGCACCCCAGGCTGGCTGATCTGCCTGCTGCTTTTCTTCATCACCAGC
>JADFXS010000141.1:5563-7205 GCA_015233515.1 Deltaproteobacteria bacterium
ATTTCTTCAGGACCAACTTATTTCCCGTTTCGGCGGTTTTAAAGGTTGGTTGCTGGCCACGGCCTGTTATGCCGGTGTGCATATTTGGTCCTTTAATTTCATGCTCATCGGCGCGGCGGGCGTGGCGGGCGCTTTTTGGGGACTGGTCTACTGGCGGCTGGGCCGTTTGGCGCCGGTCATCATTTCTCACGCCTTGTGGAGCACCTTTATCTTTGCCGTGTTACCTATCCCGTAATTTACCGTTCATATGGCAAACATCAGTCATTTTTCGACCAAGGAGGCGGCGTCATGGATAAAAACAGTATAAAAAAATCGGCTTTGGAGTGGGGCGGCGACTTTTTCGGCGTGGCGGACCTCGAAGCCTTCCGATCATATGAAACTCTGCCCGCGGGCCTTTTGGACCCTTTCAGCCGCGCCGTTTCCATAGGCGTGGCCCTGTCGCGGAGAATGTTTGAAACTCTGGTCGACGGCCCCCATGTTCACTATGCACATCATTACACCACGGCCACCGCCCTGTTGGACCAGGTGGCTCTACGGATTTCCGGGACGCTGCAGAAAAACGGCTTTCAGGCCCTGCCTTTGCCGGCTTCGCAGACGCTGGATTGGGCGCGCGGCCTGGGAGCTCTTTCCCACAAAGCCGTGGCTCGGATGGCCGGTTTAGGCTGGCAGGGTAAAAGCCTCCTGCTGGTCAATCCTAACGTCGGGCCGCGACTTCGAGTCGTCACCATTCTGACCGACGCGCCCTTGGAAGCCGATCAACCCCTGCCCAACGGTTGCGGCAAGTGCCTGGAATGCGCCACGGCCTGCCCGGCCGGAGCCATCAAGGGCACGCCTTTCGGCCAGGGCTACCAGACCCGGGCCGAAGCCTGGGACATAGCCGCCTGCACCCGACAACTGGAAAGCTTCAATGTCCGCCCGGGGTTGAAGGATCATTTCATTTGCGGTTTGTGCATCAAGCCCTGCCCCATCGGACGAATCGACAAAGAGTATGATTGGGCCGGGCATAGTCGGGTTGCCGAAGGAGTAATCATGACCGAACAAGAATTGTATCCTCGATGCGCCATGTGCGGGATCGAAAAAAAAGCCTGTAGATTCGAAGAGGGGCACGGGCCGGAATTTTGTCCGACCACGACCCGGGAAAAGGAATTAAACGTTGCGCTGGAAAAATACCGCGAACCGGAAACCATGAAATTCGCCCTGATGGCCGCCCGGCAGGAGGCGGAGTGTTACAGCCGCCGGGATGAACAACCCTTTGTCATGAGGCCCGTCAAGACCAGGGTGGAGGAAATCATCGAGTTCGCCCAAAAGATGAATTACCGGAAACTAGGGGTGGCTTTTTGCATGGGGCTGTTCCATGAAGCCAGGACTTTTGTCCAGATCCTGGAAAAGCATGGTTTCGAGGTGGTTTCGGCCGGATGTAAAATAGGGGCGGTTCCCAAGGAGTTTCTGGGGCTCCAGGATCAGGAAAAGGTGCGGGCCGGAACCTGGGAAACCATGTGCAATCCGATCATGCAGGCCGAGATATGCAATGAAGAGGGGACCGATTTCAACATCCTCGTGGGTCTCTGCGTGGGGCACGATTCCCTGTTCTTAAAGAACGCTAAGGCGTTGACCACGGTTCTCGTGGTTAAGGACCGGGCCC
>JADFXS010000142.1:0-7061 GCA_015233515.1 Deltaproteobacteria bacterium
CCAAATCACAATGAGATTTCTCCCTTCGGTCGAAATGACCGACTGGGGTGTTCGCCAATGATCTGAGATTTTGACCGCATCATTCCGAAAAAACTTTCGAGCATCGCTATAATTTTTCGGGCCAACCGGTTTTCCGCCAGGCTCTATATTCTAGCGGGTGTTTGGTAATGGCCAGGGCATTCTTTAGAGGTAATTGCCTAACTAGGAATTTGAGCCCGACGAAGAGTTGAGCCAAAGGGGCAGTTAGGCAATTACTTCTTTAAAATGGACTTTTTCTAGTCTCACTCATTCTTTCCCGAAAAGTTCGCCCTTCGCAGTCGGTATTAAACAATTGGTTCAGGAATCGCTGCGCCAGGTCTTGATGTTCGGGTGGAATAAGGAAGCCGGGAACCGGGCGTGTGGGCGGCAAGCCGCGTTGCACGAGTTGTTGGCCGGTTTCATATTTGAATCTTTGGTTCGGGTCGTTGAGCAGAAGCAACAGATCAATCAGATTGCCGTACAATCCGCCACCGTCCAAGTGTTCAACGATTTGCCAGCATATGGACATGAGCGTATCCAAGCCGAACGGAATTTCCGCCTCCATTCCCGATTGACAAATGGTCGAGGCGAACATGCCACGACAGGTAAATGGCCGGACTGGATAAACTTGGCATAAATTGTCTTCAAGGAAAAGACAGCGGTCGAGGAAGGCCGGAGGTTCCTCGACAGGCGGTTCTTGATGGGAAATGCAAGCCATGGCCAAGGTGTTGGTCGTCAAACGCGGCCGGAAAAGTTCCATTTTGGCCGCTTCCGGGAGGCGATCCAAAAGGTCGGCGCGGCCGGTATCATTGAGTATCCGGACGATGCTTAAAGCTTCCAAGGTCGTGGCGGTGACATTTTGGGTGCAACATATGGCGCAGCCTTGGGCGCAAGCGGTCCGAAATTCGCTATGGACGAATTCGTCGAATACAGCGTTGATAGCTTGGAGCAAGATCAGTTTCAATTCAGGCAAATCGGACATGGGACCTCGCTATGACTAGTTTGTATAGCAGGCGCATTATGACAAATTACATCCATGGTCAAGGGAAATTTTTTCCCATTCGGTTGATGAACCGATGACCGCCGATCACGGAATATGACTATAACGGCGTAATTAAATAATAATTTTTTTGGCCGAATTATTGCTAGTTGAAGATGCAGGCGTGCGTATTCCCCTTGGTTTGCCGCGGGGAATCTTCAATATTTAATTTTGTTGGCAGGAGAACACATGACCGTCAGTAGCAGTAATCGAACCGCTTCTTATTATAATTCGCAGATGCTTCAGAGTCTTCTAGGGAAAACCACCACCTCCGGCAATCAGAGTAAATCCAGTCTGCTCAGCACACTCAAGTCCTCGATCAACAGTCAGCTGTCACCCTACTGGAGTTCTCAAACGAATCAGTCCTCCTGGTGGCAGTCTTCGACCGCAAGCGGTACCCAAGATAACAATAGCCTGAGCAATCTGTTGACTCAACAACAAAGCTACAAGGTGACGATGAATCTGCAGAAGGTCGGTAAAAAGGTTTTAAAGGATATGGCTGGGGAAACGGCCAAATACTTGGCGACAAAACCGGATTTGGCCAAGGATTATGTCCTGATCATTGTCGATGACCCATCAAAGGGCAGGACGGTAAAGGCTTACCGGCCTGAAGACTTGGTGACTAATTTAAAGAGCCCGGAAAAAGAAAAAGAGCTGGCCGCCCTCAAACAAAATCCACTTTTACATTGTACTTCAGATATCAATCTGCCGGCGATGTCTAAAAACGATCCCGATATCACCGGATTGGCCAACAAGGTACAAAGCTTCCTCGACCGTAATAAAAAAGTCATCGACCTGCTTGAGAAACAGGGCATGATCGATTGGGCGTGATTTTAAGAATGAATAAAATAAGATTTTTTAAAAAAGGCGCGGACTTTTTAAAATATCGCCTTGCTCAACCGGCGGTCAGGTAGAAATTTCCGGGTGATCGGAATCGATTACTTTGGTCGTACTAATTTAAGCAGTTAATTAATCTGTTCGATCTTGTTCAGATGCTGAATTGCGGTGAATATAGTTTGTTTTTCTTCCGGAAGCTTCCAAAGCATCTGCTTCAATCCCCAAAACCGCCATTTGGCGAATATCTCTTGAAAAAGTCTCTACCTCTCTGTATCATTCCTGGTGTGCTTTAATAAAGCTATGTGGAATTGCGATAAAATGGTTGTATAACCCAACAGCTGGCGCTATATCATGGGGGATCTGCTTGTCTCGATTTCGATTGGAAAACTGCGTGGGAATGTCGGAAGCCACGACAAATCCATTAGGTTGAAGTGGGACGTGGATAGTAATGTTTTGCCTTGTAGGCGACGGCTTTGAGGCTCCGCAACGCATTCCTCAGTTGTCGTTAAGGTTTAATAAAGGAGGGATACTGCCATGCCTATAATTCGGAAAATCCGGAAAGTTATGAAGAGCAAGCCTACGCTTGAAGGCGCCGGTGTTCACCTGAACAGGGTTTTTGGATTCAGGGAAGCGCCGGTGTTCGATCCTTTTCTACTACTTGATGATTTCCGGTCCGATAATCCGGACCACTACCTAAAAGGTTTCCCCTGGCATCCTCATCGTGGGATCGAAACCATCACCTATGTTCTGAAGGGAGACGTCGAACATGGCGATAGTCTAGGCAATAAAGGAGTGATCGGCTCCGGAGATGTCCAATGGATGACGGCGGGAAGCGGAATCATTCACCCGGAAATGCCCAAAGGTGATGAAAACGGAAAAATGCATGGTTTTCAGCTTTGGGCCAATTTGCCGTCCAGAGAAAAGATGATGAATCCCCGCTATCGAGACGTAACAAACGAGCAAATACCCGAAGTCAAACTGGCCGATGGGACGAATATCAAGATTATTTCCGGTGAAGTCGCCGGCGTTAAAGGTCCGGTTCAAGGCATTGTAATTGATCCAGAGTATCTAGATGTTACAGTTCCGGCAAATTCGGAATTCAGACATGCCACCAAAAAAGGTCATACGGTTTTCGCTTACATAATCGACGGCCAGGGATATTTCTGCCGGGAGAAAAATCCGTTCACCTATGAAGTGGAAGGAATAAACTACTTTGATCTCCAGCGCGATCCGTTTGTCGGCAACGGCACGATGGTTCTGTTCGACGACGGCGACGAGATCATGGTCTTTACCGAGGAATATAAAGTCAGGTTCCTGTTGATTTCCGGTAAGCCCATTGGTGAACCTGTTGCCTGGTATGGTCCCGTGGTTATGAACACCAATGAAGAACTACGAATCGCTTTTGAGGAGTACAATCGGGGGACTTTCATCAAATTTAAAGGGTGAAATCCAGCGAAACCGGTTCCAGCCGACGCATTTTATACACGACATGGCTGTTTGCCGGGTGTCACGGTAGCGCCGTGAGATTGCCGCGATGATCACAACATTCGGCCTATTGATCTCCCTATTCGGCCCCATACTGATCGCGAGCTTTGGGTCTGTAACCAGTGTCCGTCCCGGCCGGCGGCCTTATGAATTGTCAGGTCTCGCCGCGCTTATTGGGATCGTGGCCGGAGTGCTGTTCATTGTCTTGCGATGCGAGCATCAACCGCTTTCGTCCCTTGGTTTGAAACCGTTTCGATGGTCGTCTCTGGCTTGGGGCCTGGCTCTTGCCATCTTCTTTATGCGGGTATTCGCGCCGGCCGCATATTGGACCCTACAGCGTCTCAATCTTAAGGGATTCGAAACTGGCCTGGCCAAGACGGCCACGCTGCCGAATTGGTATCTAACCCTGGCTATAGTGATTGGCGCAACGGCGGAGGAGATATTATATCGAGGTTACGCGGTGGAGCGGCTGGCCGTGCTAACTGGAAGTTACTGGATCGCGGGTGTTGGTTCCGTGCTTGTCTTCGGCATCGCTCATGTTCCGATGTGGGGTTGGGGGCCGGCGCTTACCACCATCGTTTCCGGCGGCGTTCTCACCTCGTTCTTCATTTGGCGCTTCGACCTGACCGCCAATGTCATAGCCCATGTCCTGACCGACCTTGTTGGAATTGTGGTCGTCCCGTTATTGGCGCGAAAAAAGGTCAAATGAAAACGCCGATCTATCATTTCAATGGACACTGGACAAGCGGTGCTTGCCTTATCTTGTTGGATATTAGGAGTATTAACACATGGAAATGAATGGAATTCCTTTCGCTACCACCGATTGGTCTAAGATTGAGCGATCAGAGCACAAAGGGGAAACCGGTACCGCTTATTGGCGTACCATTCAGTGCGGCTCCATTCGCGTTCGCCTGGTGGATTATACCCCCGGCTATCTTGCCGATCACTGGTGCTCAAAAGGCCATATTTTATTTTGTTTGGAAGGCGAACTGCATACGGAGCTTCAAGACGGTCGGCGGTATACTTTGAAACCAGGCATGAGCTATCAAGTAGCCGACGGCGCTGAACCGCATCGTTCATCCACAGCCGTCGGGGCTAAACTTTTTATTGTTGATTGAATTTGCCGGCGGGCGCATTCCCCGCGGCCCTCTGCGGGGCGCTTCAAGCCACTACTGAACATAAAAAAAGGCCTTGTGTGGATCAGCCTGATAAATATGTTCGAAAAAATAGTAGGTTCGACTATTTCGGCGTGCCGAGGAAATCAAGCCAAATCATATTTTATTTTGTTTGCCAATGAGTTCGCCTAAGGTTTCAATGGCTTTTTCAATCCGCTCGGAAAATGGAGAGGTGCAACTGATTCTGATATAGTTGCGGTAATGGTCGGCGGGGGAAAAAGCCGCGCCGGGAATTATGGAAATACCGGCTTTGAGGGCCTGTTCATAGAGCCGTATTCCATCCGCCCATTTCGGCAGTTCAATCCAGAGCATTATTCCTCCCATCGGAACGGAAAACCGGCATTCCGGGGGGAAATAGTCCTTGACGGCCCTGGCGGTCTTGACGACCTGGTTGTGGACCGCGGCTCTTAGCAGTCGCAGATATCGGTCCATGGAACCATCAGCCAGGAAGCGCGCCAGAGCATGCTGCTGCAGGCTGGGCGATGCCAGCGAGAGGCCGGCTTTGAGCCTTTTGATCCTCTCGGAAATTTTTCTCCCGGCCACCAACCAGCCCACTCGAAAACCGGGAGCCAAGGTTTTTGAAAAGGACGAGCAGCTGATCACCAGTTCCTTTCGATCCCAGGTTCTCAGGAAGCCCGGTCGGCTTTTTCCGAAGTGCATCTCACCGTAGATGTCGTCTTCGATGAGCGGTATTTCTTTTTCATTAAGGAGCGATACGACTTCTTGTCTGTGGTCTTCCGGCATCAGGGCGCCCGTGGGATTTTGAAAGTTGGGCATCAGCAGGCAGGCTTTGACTTTGGTTTTTTGCAACGCCTGGGAAAGTCCTTCCAAGACGACTCCATGGCGCGGGTCGGTGGGCAATTCAAGTACCTGAAGCCCCAGTTCTCTGAGCATCTGTAAAAATCCGAAATGCGTTGGCGATTCCACCGCCACGACATCACCGGAGGTCGTCGTGGCCAGAAGAGCCAGGGCCACCGCTTCCGAGCAGCCGTTGGTGATAATGATATCATTTTCGCTGATTTCAGGGATCAGCCCAAGCAGGCGCGAAGCCAATTGTCGTCTCAAGCCGACAGCCCCTTCCGCGACCTCATATTGCAGCAGCCGAATCATTTTGGCCGGCGCCATACCTTTGATTACCTGGACCAATTGCTTTTGAGGCATTAATTCCGTGGACAGGGTTGACGCGCCCAAGGGGACCAGATCAGGATTTATGGAGTTGGCCACCACCGTATTGGTGATGTCGGAAAGCCGAACCATGGCGGGGGCTGCCGGGCGCTGGTTGAAGCGCGGAGCCTCGATATTCATCCAGCCGGCGTCTTTGACAAAAAAGCCCGACTTTGGCTGGGCCTCGATCAAACCTAAGGCTTCCAGCTCCATATACGCCTGATAGATAGTGTTCAAACTGAGGCCGAGCTTGTAGTGCAAGTTCCTCAAGGAAGGTAATCTTTCCCCGGTCCGCAGGCTTCCGCGCTTGATCTGACCTTCGAGGTCGGACGCCAGATTTTTGTATCTGAAGTGCCGTGTTTCCATTCTGTATCCATGATCTATTTGGAAATCTGTATCTGTACCCAGCATAGCATATCGGATATATTGGCCGCAACGAATAAGCCATCCCAGCTTATCCTGAAGAACAGGTGGTAATGGAAAGCTTGGGGAATCATCAAAGGAGCAAGGAGAAAAATCATGAAAGTTCCTATGTTTCAGGTGGACGCTTTCACCGGGACAGTTTTCGGCGGCAACCCGGCGGCGATTTGCGTTCTGGCGGGTTGGCTCGACAACAACCTGATGCAGGCGATAGCCGCGGAAAATAATTTGTCCGAAACCGCTTTTCTCGTGAAACAGGGCGATGGTTACGGCATTCGCTGGTTCACGCCTAAAGCGGAAATCGATCTGGCCGGACATCCTACCCTAGCCAGCGCTTTTGTCGTTTTCGAGATGTTAGAACCGGGTATTACCGAAGTGCGGTTTGAAACTGTGCGTAGCGGAGAACTCATTGTGCGAAAAAAAGGCTCCAACCTGGCCATGGACTTCCCGTCCAGACCCGCCAAACCATGTCCGGCGCCCGAAGCGCTGGTCGCCGGACTGGGCGTCAGCCCGGTGGAGACCCTGAAATCCAGGGATTATCTGGTGGTTATGGAATCGGAATCAGTTGTGCGGTCCGTCCGACCTAGATTCGATCTGTTGGAAACGCTGGATAGTCTTGGTGTGATCATTACCGCCGCGGGAGATCAAGTGGATTTTGTATCTCGTTTTTTTGCCCCGAAGCATGGAATCCCCGAAGATCCGGTAACCGGCTCGGCCCACTGTACATTGATACCTTATTGGTCAAACCGTCTGAAGAAAAAAAATCTGCACGCCCACCAAGTATCGGCGCGTGGCGGCGAGCTTTTTTGTGAAGATCATGACGAACGGGTCAGCATTGCCGGCCAGGCGGCGTTGTACTTCGAAGGGCATATCTGGATTTAACCCGGATTTTGCGGCCGGGTTCGCGGCGAGGGGTCGAAATG
>JADFXS010000142.1:7124-7201 GCA_015233515.1 Deltaproteobacteria bacterium
GTGTTGGAGATTTCTCGTCGCGGCCTGTGGCCGCTCCTCGAAATGACAATGATATTTCAAAACGAAGAAACTTTCGA
>JADFXS010000143.1 GCA_015233515.1 Deltaproteobacteria bacterium
AAAGGAAATGGCCCGCATTATCAAGGCCAAGTCTCCTTTTGTCCGCAAGGATCTAAGCAGTGAAGAGGCGATAGAATACTTTCGGGCCCAGGGTGAAAACTACAAGGTCGAACTCATCGAGGACCTTGCCACTGAAAAGGTGTCTCTTTACGAACAGGGCGGTTTTGTAGATTTATGCCGCGGTCCCCACATTCCGCACACCGGTAAAGTCCCTGCGTTTAAGCTGCTTAACGTTGCCGGAGCTTACTGGCGCGGCGATGAACATCGACCCATGCTGCAACGCATTTACGGCACCGCCTTCTTTTCCAAGGAAGAACTGGAAAAATACCTGGTTTTTCTAGAAGAAGCCAAGCGCCGCGATCATCGCCGCCTGGGCCGCGAACTGGAACTTTTTTCCATCAGTGATGAAGCCGGCGCCGGCCTGATCATCTGGCATCCCAAAGGCGCCCTGCTCCGTTATCTATTGGAAGATTTCGAGCGGAAGGAACACTTGCGCCGAGGCTACCAGATGGCCATTGGCCCGCAAATCCTCAAAACCGATTTGTGGGAACGGTCGGGACATTACGATAACTATAGAGAGAACATGTATTTCACGGAAGTGGATGAGCAGAGTTACGGGATTAAGCCGATGAACTGCCTGGCCCATATGCTTATCTACCGATCGAAACTCCGTAGTTACCGGGATTTACCCTTGCGGCTCTTTGAATTGGGCACCGTGCACCGCCACGAAAAATCCGGAGTGCTTCACGGTTTGGTGCGCGTCAGACAATTTACCCAGGATGATGCGCATATCGTCTGCACGCCGCAACAGGTCAATGATGAAATCAAGGGCGTGTTGAATTTCGTAATCGATGTCATGGGTGTTTTTGGTTTTGAATACGAGGCGGAGCTAAGTACCCGTCCGGAAAAGAGCATCGGCTCGGATGCGGATTGGGAACTTGCCACCGAAGCCTGGATCCAATCCCTCCAGGATAACGGACAGCCCTATCAAGTCCATGAAGGAGACGGCGCTTTTTATGGCCAAGATCGAAATCAAGCTGAAAGACGCCATCGGCCGTCGTTGGCAATGCGCCACTATCCAGTGCGACTTCACTCTGCCCGAACGTTTCGATTTGTCTTATATCGGAGAAGACGGTCAGAAACATAGACCGGTCATGCTCCACCGGGTCATTCTCGGCAGCATCGAACGTTTTATCGGCGTTTTGATTGAACATTACGCCGGTGCGTTTCCCATGTGGCTGAGTCCGGTCCAGGCGGTGATCGTCACGGTGACCGGCCGGTCGGACACCTTGGCCCGCGAAGTCGAAGCCAAGCTAAAAGCCGAGGGGCTACGGGTGGAAGCCGATTTACGCAACGAAAAACTGGGCTACAAGATTCGTGAGGCTCAGACGCAAAAGATTCCATATATGCTGGTAATCGGCGACAAAGAAGTGGAACAGCACGGCATAACCATCCGCGCCAGGGGTGGCCGGGACCTGGGTTTTATGACCGTGGAAGAATTTATATCGCTGGTACGGCCGGAAATCGGCCCCCCGCGTATAGGGTGAAGACGGCCGGATTTAGGGTCCGGTAAAGCAACATTTCTCCAATTGACCAGGAGGTGGCAGGATCGCCAAGAAATTGAAGGACCCGGTAAAAAGGGTTAATATCAACGAGCATATCAGGGCCGCCAGCGTCCGATTGATCGGCGCTGAAGGAGATCAACTAGGCATTGTTACATTAGAACAGGCATTGATAGCCGCCCGAGAAGCGGGTCTGGACCTAGTGGAAGTCGCCGGGGAAGCCGATCCGCCGGTTTGCCGGGTCATGGATTTCGGCCGCTTCAAGTATCAACAGAGCAAGAAGCAACAGGAATCCAAGAAAAAGTCCACGGTCATTCTAATAAAAGAAGTCAAGTTGAGGCCCAAGACCGCGGAACATGACTATCAGTTCAAACTTAGAAATATAAGGAAGTTTTTAGTCCAGAAGAACAAGACCAAGGTCTCGTTGATGTTCCGTGGCCGAGAGATCGCTCACGCCAATCTAGCTCAGGGCATGCTAGACCGCATCATAGTGGACGTGGCCGATATCGGAGTCGTGGAACAATACCCCAAACTGGAAGGGCGGAACATGACCATGGTCATCGCGCCCAAATAAACCGGAGTTCTTTCGATCTGATCCGCTCCGCTCGGCGCCTGCGCGGGAAGCTCAAACACCCGGCCAGGTGACAACCGGCGATCCCGGCCGGATAGTTTGAATCCAGGCAGAGCCATTTTTCGAGACGACCGGTAATAGACACAGCCTAACTATCTTTCACGCGCTATCAAGCTTTTAGATAGACGGAGGCGGGGCCTTCGCGGTTTAATCTCAGGCTGTACGGCGCGATAGAAGGATATTTTTGTGTTGCCGACTTGAAATAAAGTATTTTTTGAGATAATAGTAAATATTATGGTCCCCGTCCAACGGGTTAAGACCGAGGGGTTAAACCCGGAAGTTTTCTCGAGGCTTTAATGGACGGGGATGTTTCGTTAGGAGGAATAAATGCCGAAACTTAAGTCCAATCGCGGTGCGGCCAAGCGATTCAAGACCACCGGGTCGGGTCGAATTGCTCGATCCAAAGCCAACGCCCGCCACATTTTGACCAAGAAGACGACAAAAAGGAAGAGAAACCTGCGTAAGGGTGAATTAGTCCACGATACCAACGAACGGGCCGTCAAGAGGATGCTGCCCTATATATAAATAAGGAATAGTAAAATGAGAGTAAAAGGCGGTCCCAAGACCAGACATCGCCACGACAAGTATCTGAAAGCAGCTAAAGGCTATCGTGGTAAACGCGGTACTAATTACCGCATGGCTAGAGAAACCGTGGAGCGTGGTCTTTGCTTCGCTTACCGGGATCGACGTGTAAAGAAACGTGAATTCCGACGCCTTTGGATCGTGCGCATCAATGCCGCCGCGCGGGAATGCGGATTGTCCTATTCCAGATTCATGGATGGACTTTCCAAGGCCCAAATAGAGGTTGATCGCCGGGTCCTGGCCGATATGGCGGTAAACGATCCGGGCGGCTTCGCCAAATTAGCCGAAATGGCCAAAAACGCCGCTTGATTGACGGCAAACCTTCAGCCACAGGCGTTATGCCCGAACAAATAAAAGCAGCCTTGCACAAGCTGGCCGAAGAAGCTCAAGAGGCCCTCGAACAAGCGATCAAAGCCGCCGACGTTGAACTACTTCGAGTCAAGTATCTTGGGACCAAAGGGTTGGTTACCGGACTGATGCGTCGTATGGGCGAACTTCCGGCCGAAGCCAGGCCCCTGGTCGGCCAGATCGCCAATCGGGTCAAGGCGGAACTTACCCAGGCGGTTAAGTCCCGTATTGACACTCTGGCCGCCATCGAAGCCTCCGGTCCGGCTCCGGACGTAACCATGCCCGGGCGGCGCGTTCAGCGGGGGCATCGCCACCCCTTATCCCGAACCATCGATGAAATTACAGCCATTTTCAGTCGCATGGGATTTAACGTGGCTGAGGGGCCGGAAGTCGAACTGGATTATTATAATTTCGAGGCGCTCAACATTCCTCGCGACCACCCGGCCCGGGATATGCAAGATACGCTATATGTATCTGATAATGTGGTTTTACGGACCCATACTTCCCCGATGCAAGTCCGGACCATGGAAAAATCCAAACCACCGGTTTGGGTGGTGGTCCCCGGAAAAGCCTATCGGCGGGATTCAGACATAACCCACACCCCGATGTTTCATCAAATCGAGGGATTGGTAGTGGATAAAGGTATCACCTTCGCCGACCTGAAAGGCGTACTGACTTCCTTTATCCATCAGTTTTTTTCACCGGACACGCCGGTCCGCTTCCGCCCGAGCTTTTTTCCTTTTACCGAACCCAGCGCGGAAGTCGACATCGGCTGCGTAATCTGTGGCGGGCCAGGCTGCCGGATTTGCAAAAAAACCGGGTGGTTGGAAATACTCGGATCCGGAATGGTCGATCCCGCCGTGTACAGCTTCGTGAATTACGACCCGGAAGAAATCTCCGGATTTGCCTTTGGTATGGGTATGGAACGTATTTCCATGCTTAAATACGGTATCGACGACATTCGCCGCTTATTCGAAAACGATCTTCGTTTCCTAAAACAGTTTTAAAGGCCCGGTCCGCACCATGCGCATCAGCTATAATTGGCTTGGGGATTATGTTGACCTCAGCGGGGTCTCCCCGGGAGACTTGGCTGACCGTTTGACGATGGTCGGCCTGGAACTTGAAGAACTCACCGACCGTTACAAATATTTGAACCAGGTCGTTTCCGCTCGGATTACGGCTATAACCGAAGTCCCCGGATCGGATCACCTAAAAATTTGTCAGGTGGACACGGGCGCTCAAATATTCCAGGTGGTCTGTGGCGCGCCAAACACCGATATCGGTATGATTTCGGCCCTGGCCCTCGTCGGCGGCGAATTGCCCGGCGGACGCGCCGTGGGTGAAGTTGAAATTCGCGGGGTCCGCTCCCAGGGAATGCTTTGCTCCGCCGCGGAATTAGGGCTCGGCCAGGACTCCTCCGGGATTATAGTCCTGCCGCCGGCCACCGCCTTGGGACAAAGCCTGAGATCGGTTCTGGAAATCGATGACTGGGCCATGGAACTAGGGGTGACTCCCAACCGGCCCGATTGCCTGTCCGTTATGGGAATAGCTCGGGAAGTTTCCGGAATATTGGGCCAACCGCTCAAGTATCCGACTATCGATCTCCTTGAATCCCAAGAAAAGACTCAGAATTTTACTTCCGTCCAAATTTTGTCCCCACATCACTGCCCACGTTATACCGCCCGCTTGATCCGCAATATCAAGATCGGGCCGTCGCCGTATTGGTTGGTGGATCGCCTGACCGCAACCGGGGTGCGATCCATTAATAACATCGTGGACGTGACCAATTATGTGATGATGGAAATGGGCCAACCCCTGCACGCCTTTGACTTCAACCGCCTGGAAGAACATCGTATCGTGGTGCGAACGGCTGATGAAGGAGAACGTTTTGTCACCTTGGATGGAGTTGAGCGCATTCTTGGTCCGGAAACGCTCATGATCTGTGACGGTCGACAACCCGTAGCCCTGGCCGGCATCATGGGGGGACTCAACTCGGAAATAGTTCCGGAAACCACGGACGTTCTTTTAGAGAGCGCTTATTTCAATCCGGTCAGTATCCGCCGGACTTCCAAAAGACTCGGCTTGTCCACGGAATCTTCATACCGTTTTGAACGCGGCATTGATCCGAACTTGTGTATCGCCGCCGTCGATCGGGCCGCCGCCCTTATGGCTCAGTTGGCCGACGGCGTGGTAACCGGCGGAATAGTGGATGTCCATCCTTTACCGCCTCAAAAACAAACCATTCCTTTCTCGCCGGCCAAATGCAACACGTTTCTAGGCACCAGACACTCATCTCCTGAAATGATTCGGATTCTTCGCGGCATTGAACTTGATGTTTCCGGGGCCGAACCGGTTCTGACGGTGAATGTTCCTTCTTTTCGTGTGGATTTGACCAGGGAAGTCGATCTCTTCGAGGAAGTGGCCAGGCTGGCGGGTTTCGATCGGGTTCCGGCAACCCTGCCGCCGGCGCGGGCCGCGGCGGAACCAATCAGCCCCTCCCGCCTGATGCGGGCAAAATGCCGGGAGATACTCGAAGGTCTCGGGTTAAGCGAGACTATCACCTACAGTTTTATCGACGCCGATTTTTGCGATCGTCTTGGTTTACCGGCGGAAGACCCACTGCGTCGAACCGTACGTATCCTCAATCCTTTAAGCGAAGACCAGAGCCTGATGCGCACCACCTTGGCGCCGGGACTTCTGGATACATTGCGCCGAAACCAGTCTCATGGAGTCTGGACCGTTTCGGTCTATGAAATCGGGATGGTTTTTGAACGGCGCGATGGGCAGGATTTACCGGAAGAGCATCTGATCGTCGCCGGCTTACTGGCCGGTCGACCTGATCCGGTCTGGTATCAACCGACCAGGGCTTTTGATTTTTATGACGCCAAAGGCGTGGTCGAAGAACTGGGGCAAGGGCTTAATCTATTTGATTTAGCCTTTAAACCGGCTGGTTGCCCGGCTTATTACGACCAGAACAGGTCCGCCCGAATATTGACCGGCGACCGCTTATTAGGCTGGATCGGGCGGTTATCCCCCTCGGTAGCCAAAGGGTTCGACCTGCGCGAATCCGGGGGCGATCCATATCTGTTCGAATTGAACCTGGTCCAGATGTTGTCGGCCCAGCGGGGAGCGGCTCTTTTCAAACCTCTCCCCAGGTTTCCCTATGTCGAGCGGGACTTGGCCCTGGTGATCGATCGTAATCTGGAATCCGCGGAAATAATACGATTCGCCTCGGGCCTCGGCGAACCGTTACTTTCAGAAATTTTTTTGTTTGATGCTTACGAAGGCCGGCAAATCATTTCCGGTAGCAAGAGTCTGGCTTTCCGGCTGCGGTATCGATCCTGGGATTCGACCTTGACCGACGAAGAAGTCAACTCCGTCCATACTCGGATCACCCAAGCGGTTTTGTCGAATTTTTCGGCCGCAATGCGAGAGTAAAAGACTTAAGGTAAGGGGCGAAAGAAGTGAGCGAAAAAGTTTTGACCAAGGCCGACCTGGTGGATACACTTCAGATCAAGGTCGGGTTTTCTCGTAAGATTACCGCCGAGGTCGTGGATAACTTAATAGATATTATTAAAGATACATTAGCCGCCGGCGAGAGTGTCAAAATTTCTGGATTCGGCAACCTGGAAGTCC
This sequence comes from Deltaproteobacteria bacterium, assembly GCA_015233515.1. The sequence continues at coordinate 6,760 of JADFXS010000143.1, forward strand.
ACTCCAAAAAGGCTCGTCGGGGACGCAATCCGCAATCCGGTCAAGAGATGCTTATTACCGCTCGGAAGGTCATGACCTTTAAACCCGGGAGTCTGCTGCGCAAGGCTTTTAAAAACACTCCCTGACCAACGGACCGAGTCGCCACGGAATCACATGGGTTAAGAGTACTTTACCCGGGAGGGAGAAACCATGCCCCCAGACATCGCCGACAAGGTATACTTCAAAATAGGCGAAGTGGCGACCATTGTCGGGGTGGAGCCTCACGTGCTCCGCTTTTGGGAATCGCAATTCCCGCAGATTAAGCCGGTCCGTTCCGGGACACAACAAAGGCTTTATCGTCGAGAAGACCTGGATACTTTCCTGATCATCA
>JADFXS010000144.1 GCA_015233515.1 Deltaproteobacteria bacterium
TCGGTGATTTCCTTGAAGGCCGGCCATAAAGGTTTGGCGGTCCAACCGCTGTAGTTCCAGGCCGCCCAGTGATCGACAACCATAACGTTTTGTCCGGTCCAAGCCATGATGGTCAAACCCAGACCAAGGATGGTGATTTCCCGCCATTTGAAAGAGGTTAAAAGTTGTCCGATGGCCAGGCCGCCCGATAAAACCAGGATGATTTGCAGAAATGGTAGAAAGCGGATATCCACCAGGCCGATATGAAAACCTAAAGAATAGAAAATTATGGAGACTAAAGCCAAATACAGGAGAAAGCCGGCTCGAAGCCTATCCCGGCCCGCTCGAACAAGACCGGTGATTATGCCTGCAAGGCCCGGGATGATCAGTGGCCATAAAATCGGTGGAAACACTTCCCGCCAGCCTTCAATCCGCCAGACATAGTTAAAAGCCGTGGAAAAAGGCAGAAAGATGATCAGAGGGACGATCCAGAAACCCATCAGGCAAAAGGCCAGCAGGTTTATCCGCAGGAGATAGGTCAGCCGTTCTGTCCAATCCTTGGTGGTAATCAGGAAAAAAGACGCGCCGAGAATGCAGAACAACAGGGTGTAGCCATGGCAAAGACCGACGATAGCCAAAATAATGGCCTGGGTGATAGTTTTGTTTCCCTGGGGCAGATGGTGGAAAAGACGGCCCAGGTAGACCAGGCTTAGTGACAGGCCCAGGCCATAGGTGAATTCCCCGGCCAAGGTCGAAGTGATATTTCCGCCCCAGGCGGAGTTGGCTTCCATGAACAGGAAAGGCAAGGTGGCTGGAGCGGCCAGATCCGCGGTGGCCCGGTCCAGGTTCAGATTTCTCGCGAACCGGTACGCCGCCAGAGGCAGGGTCAGCACACCGGCGATACTGACCAGTTTGAAGGCCACGGTCAAGGGGAGCAGCAAACCGAGCCCGGTCATCAGCAGAAAAGGCAAAGGGAAATAAAGTTGAAATTGAGGGAAACCGGCATAGTTGCCTGGTTGCCATCCAACGATGCGTCCCTGGGGCAGCAGATGATCCCGTAAGTAAACTAAAGCCGGATAATGGCTGGCCAGGTCGCCGCCGGTGGGGATCGCGTCCGTAAGGATGAGTTCCGGGTGAAGGCGGTTGAGGATAAAATAGTAAACGCCGCCCCAGAGAAGGAGGCGAAAAACATGATGAGCCAAGGTTCGAGATTGAGTCATAAGCCAATAAAAAAAGCCCCGAGTTACCCCGGGGCTTTGGGTTGTAAGGATCGGGGTGTTTAGAATTTCACGGTTAAAGTGTTTTTCACGGCATAAGCATTGCCGATTCTAGTTACGCTTCTGTCGAAGCCGTTTCTGACAGCTTCATCGCCGTTGCTCCAACCCTGTTTGAAATAGTTGCCGGCCCAGAAATACCCTGCATCCAACTGATAGGTCAAGTTGTTCATGATGGTGTAAATCAGGCTGACGTCCAATTCACTACCGAAATGCTTATTTATGCTTTTACCATTGTAAAGGTTGGTGCCGGGGTTGACGACATCAAAGTATCCAAAAGCCGCGTGGACCAGAAGGTCTTCAGTCAGGCTGTGATCAACCCACGCGCCTAACATCCAGTGGTTACCGCTACGGTATGGTTCGGTCATGGAACCGTCGGTAAATGCGCCTTTGACGCGAGTAGTCGGTTGGTCCAAACCGATGTTCAAACCACGATCATAGACGATCAGGAAAGGCGTAAAGTCGGAGTCCACGGTGAGCATACTATCAACTGTGTAGTCGGTGTAGGATTTATCACCGGAAGTGTAAGCGTATTGCAGGCCGACCAAACCCGGTCCATAGTTATAGGTCGCATCGGCGTAAAACTGGAAGCCGGTAATGTTGGCATTGTCCTTGACATCAGCCCAGATATTGGTCCCCGGGATGATAGCCTGGGCCGGATGGGGTCCAAGTAGCCATTTGGCGGAACCGGTGACGATCGTCGATTCGGCATGGAGGCCGACCGGGCCGAAATTTAAGGATACGGCCGGCATAAAGGCCCACCAGGAAGCGTCGACATCAGGGTTGGAACCTAGTACATACGGCGCCGCGCCTTTCGGAATCAAGCCGGCAACGGGAATGGCCATGCCGCCCATGGCCACGATGGGACGAGTGCTCAGGCCGCTGCCTATGGTCGCCACCTGGGCTTTGTCGGAGTTATAAGCCACGGTCAGAGTCACGCCGCCGTTGGCAAACTTATAAATACCGGTGACGCTGTATTCATCCCAGTCCTGATCGTATTTACGGGTGCTGGTCGGCCACAGGCCGTTTTCACCGGTGGAAGCATCCGCTTCGACCATCTTGTCATAGATACCGATCAAAGTGAAGCTGCCAAAAGATTGGGACCATTTAATCCGGTCGCGGGAGTTGCCCAGGGAAGTACTGTCGCCGATAGCGGCCGGCATGGCCTTGGAGCCGGTCCAACCCAGGACGCCCAGACCAGAGGTGCTCCCCGGCTGGCGGCCCACACTGAACAGACCGATGGGGGTCTTGATGTCCGCCCAAAAATAGCGGAGTTCAAAGTCGGTCCTGGTATCGGTAAAGGCAGCGGAAGAAGTAGCGGTTGGGACTGTAACCGGTTGAGCTATACCGGCGGTATTGCCATAGGGGCGGGAAAAGAAGTTTTTGGTTCCCTGTTGGCCCCAAGTTTGATCTTCGGTGGTCAGACCAAGGTTCAAGGTCAGGTTTTCCGTGGGCATGAGCTTGAGGTCGATTCTAAGTCTCTGATCCAGATAGGACCGTTTGCTCTCCCAATTTGATTTGCCTTGCAAAGTAAAGTTATTATTGTAAAAAGCCCGGACCCGGAAGGTTCCGGAAAAATCAACTTTTGTTTCCGCCATGGCCGAGGCGGCGAAAGCCACTAATAAAATCACTCCCAAGGCCAGGACAAGATATTTTTTCGACATCAAATATCTCCTTAAAATTATACAAAAACGATCACTTACCCAAAACTACCCAAATGACGTTCCCCTTACTCGAATCAACCGTTGGTCTCTTTCCAGCGCACCTCCTTTCGTAACATTTTACTGTGTTGAAAAATCATCGAACAAGCCTAAATTACAATATAATTTTTAAATTCATAAATCGTCTGCCGAACAAATTCCTCGAAGCGTGCTCGGTTTTTTCATGAGCATCGCTCCGATTGATACCTCTCGGCATCGTGTGGTAAAGTTCTGTCAGTTCCAATCTTAGACAGGTGAAATGTTACGACTATGTTAACGAATACTACATTATAACAGCGAGCTTGGCAAGCAAAAATAAATTTTCAAAATTTATTTAATTTTGAATAGTTATCTCAGCAGATAGATTGAAAGTCATTCCAGGCCGATCTATAATACCACCATTCGACTTAGCAGACGCACCGACTCGTCGCGATTTAAATCATCGACCGGAACGGCGAAATAGGGGTTGGAAAAAAGAAGGCCGATTTTCGAGCCGCGAATTAGTGACCATGGACAGTGCCTAGCGCGAAGAAGTTGGCATTTGAGTCGACAATACGAAAAACCTGATGGGCTAACGCTTGAGTTGGAGTCATAAACCAATAAAAAAGCCTCGAGTTACCCCGAGGCTTTGGGAAGTGAGGAGCGGGTTGCCTAGAACTTCATGGTCAAGGTGTTTTTCACGGCATACGCATTACCGATTCTGGCCACGCTCCGGTCGAAGCCGTTTCTGGCGGCTTCATCGCCGTTGCTCCAGCCTTGTTTGAAGTAGTTGCCGGACCAGAAATAGCCGATATCGAGCTGATTGGTCAAGTTGTTCATGATAGTGTAAATCAAGCTGACGTCGAGTTCACTACCGAAATGCTTGTTTATGCTTTTGCCATTATACAAGTTGGTGCCGGGGTTGACGACATCGAAGTATCCAAAAGCGGCGTGGATCAAAAGATCTTCGGTCAGGCTGTGGTCCACCCAGGCGCCCAACATCCAGTGATTGCCGCTACGGTATGGCTCGGTCATTAAACCGTCATTAAATGCGCCTCTGGTGCGAGTCGTCGGTTGGTCCAAACCGATATTCAGACCGCGATCATAGACGATCAAGAAAGGCGTAAAGTCGGAATCCACGGTGAGCATGCCGTCAATGGTGTAGTCGGTGTAGGATTTATCCCCGGAAGTGTAAGCATATTGCAGGCCGACCAAACCCGGTCCATAGTTGTAGGTTGCATCGGCGTAGAACTGGAATCCGGTTATGCTGGCATTGTCCTTGACATCGGACCAAACATTAGTCCCCGGAATGATAGCTTGCGCCGGATGGGGGCCGAGCAGCCATTTGGCGGAACCGGTCATGATCGTGGATTCGGCATGGAGACCGACCGGGCCGAAATTCAAAGATACGGCGGGTGTAAAGGTCCACCAGGAAGCGTCGACGTCAGGGTTGGAACCCAGAACATATGGCGCCGCGCCTTTCGGGATCAAGCCGGCCAGGGGAATGGCCATGCCGCCTCCGGCCGCCGTGGGACGAGTGCTCAGGCCGCTGCCGATGCTGGCCACCTGAGACTTGTCGGAATTATAAGCCACGGTCAGGGTCACGCCGCCATTTTCGAATTTATAAGTACCAGTGACGCTGTATTCATCCCAGTCCTGATCGTATTTACGGGTGCTGGTCGGCCACAGGCCGTTTTCACCGTAGGAAGCATCGGCTTCGACCATCTTGTCATAGATCCCGGTCAAAGTAAGGCTGCCGAAAGACTGGGTCCACTTAATCCGGTCGCGGGAATTGCCCAGGGAAGTGCTGTCGCCGATCGCGGCGGGCATGGCCTTGGAACCGGACCAACCCAGAATGCCCAAGCCAAAGGTGCTACCCGGTTGGCGGCCGACGCTGAACAGACCGATAGGAGTCTTGATGTCCGCCCAAAAATAGCGAAGTTCAAAGTTGGTTTGAGTACTGGTAAAGGCAGGGGAAGAAGTCGCGGTTGGGACGGTAACCGGGGTAGCTACTCCGTTCGTGGCGCCATAGGGACGGGAAAAGAAATTCTTGGTCCCCTGTTGGCCCCAAGTCTGATCTTCGGTGGTCAGACCAAGGTTCAAGGTCAGGTTTTCGGATGGCATGAGTTTGAGGTCGATTCGAAGCCTCTGATCCAGGTAGGAGCGCTTGCTCTCCCAGTCGGATTTACCCTGCAATGTAAAGTTATTATTATAAAAAGCGCGGACTCGGAAGGTTCCGGAAAAATCCACTTTGGTGTCGGCCATGGCCGAAGTGGCGGCGGCCACAACTAAAACCACTCCTAAGGCCAAGACAAGAAACTTTTTCAACATTAAATGTCTCCTTAAAATTAAAAACTTGTGATAACCCAAAACTACTCGGATGTATTTCCCCTCATTCGAATCACGTCTCGGTCTCTTGGTCAGAGCACCTCCTTGAAATACATTTTGCTTCTTTAATCGTTTAAATTGATGATGCCACTCTTTGACGGTCAGAAATACGAATGGCCCGGGTTTTATCAATGATTTGGAAAAACCCGTCGCTGAAAATAGCAAAAAAATGTGACAAAAATGTTACGGAGGTCTCAAGAATATATGACAAAAGGACCTTTTTAATTCATGAGTATTTCCTGACGGCCATATTAACGTAATGTTTATTTCTGCTCGATAAGCTGCTCGGTGCATCCGTAAAAGGCGAAGTATATGGCCGATGGATAGCAATGATTATAAGAGCCGACGTTTCTAATCTCTTCTTGTAATGAGACATGTAACCCAGAGATAACGCCGGTTATCGGTTGATTCCCGAAAAATAAAATTGACTTCCGCAAGGAATTATGGTAAAAAAGTACAATAATTACTGGGTTGAACGGCCGGTCGGGGGTTGGTAAACCGCCGGAGCCGAACCCTGGGCGGAAGAGCGGTCGGATTATTGGTTCCAATCAAGCTCACGCCGCCCGAATTACTCGAGGGGCAAAGCATGGCCAGATTGATATTGTCTCTTAAAGGCAGAGAACTGGATAAATTTGTATTAGGGCAGGGCGATGTAGTCTTGGGACGTTCTCCGGATTGCGATATCCGGATCGATAATCCCGCCATCTCCCGAAAACACGCCGTTATCGAAAATGTGGGCCATGGTTATGTCTTGACCGATCAAGGCAGCTCCAATGGGACTTTTTTAAATGGAGAACCGGTCAAAGCACCAACACCCTTGAAACCCGGCGATGTTATCGGCCTGGCTAAATTTGAGCTGCTCTTTCAGGATACCCCCCGGGCCGATATGGAAAAATTAGTAGGCAGCATGGATATGGAAGCCACCGTCATGGTGGATTCGGATGCCATGGCCAAAGCCTTCCAATCGGTGCAAGCCGGCACGCCGACGGTTTCCGGGCCCCGTAAGCTGGTTGTTCTCAAAGGGGAGGCCAACGTCAAGGAACTGGTTATCGAAAGGGATGTGATCACCATTGGCAAGGACGACAAATGCGACTTGGTGGTCAAGGGTTTCTTCCTGGATAAAATCGAAGCCACATTGACCCAAAAGCAGGGGAAATTTTTTCTTTACCCCATGGGCGGCGGCGTCAAGATCAATGAGGAGAAAGTGGATCACGAGGTGGCTCTCAAGGTCGGCGACACTTTCAGTGGCGGTAAAACTATCGTGGCTTTTACCTGATGGCCGAGGGTGCTATGAGAATGACCGGCCTTTCATCTTTTGAGTCTTTCCGCCGTTCGGCCCGCACTAGGTTTAGGACATGACAATTCAATACGCCGTCAAGTCAGATCCCGGTAGGAAGAGAGGAAATAACGAGGATAATTTTCTGACCTTGCCGGAACAAGGTCTGTTTCTGGTCGCCGATGGCATGGGTGGACACAACGCCGGCGAGGTGGCCAGCGCCATGGCCGTGGACACGGTAACCAAGGAAGCCGCCAAACTACCGGCGCTTTATGCCAAGGCCTCTTGGTGGCGCCGACTTTTCTCTCGCGCCAAACCTCCGTTCAATCCAGTGGAGTGGCTGCATAGTACCATCACAATCGCTAATGATCGCATCTGGAGCGCCGCTCAGTCCTCATCGGGAAAAAAAGGCATGGGCACCACGGTAGCCATGATCCTGAAGAGGGAACAGGC
>JADFXS010000145.1 GCA_015233515.1 Deltaproteobacteria bacterium
AGGCCAGGATGGCCAAGGCTGCCAATATAGCGATGAAAGTTCTGGGTTTCATGGTAAATCTCCTTTTCATTCGCTTAGAACGGCCAGATATAATCCAGGGCGCGGGACAGCCAGCCCTTACGCTGCTGGTTGCTGACATCGCCTTCACCCAGGTAATCGATCTTGGCGTCAGCCACATAGGTGGAAGGGATAGTGTTATCCGGCGTTATGTCTTGTGGGCGGATCACGCCCTGGATGATCATGTATTGTTTTTCATAATTGACCGTAATCTCGCGTGACCCGCGGATCACCAGATCACCGTTGGGCAATATCTGGATGACCCGGGCGGAAATTTTAGCAGTCATGTTATCGTCGGCCGAAGTCTTGCCCTGGCCGGTGAACTTGGATTTAAAGGTGGCGTTTACTCCGGAGGAGGGAGTGAAGTTTGTCTGGAAAATACCGCTGGCGATATGGCTGAGCAAGGCGGGATTCATGTTTTCCAGACCCAGCAATCCGGTGATATTGCCTTGAAGGCTGTTATCCTTATTCAAGGTGGACTGAGCGTTATTGGCGGCTTTGTTATTCTCCACGATATTGATGGTTACGATGTCGCCGACGTTTCTGGCTCGAAAATCACTGAAAAGATTAGCTTTGGACTCGTCGTTGAATAGCGAGCCTTCGGTTTTGGGTATGATTTCCGGATACAGCTGGACAGGCGGAGTGCGCAGGGCGGCGTCCACGTTAGCCGATAACGAAGGCATTTGAGGTTTGCTCCCACAGGCGGCGATCAAGACAAGCGACATCACCATAACCAGAAATAAAACTTTACGAGGCATTTCATTCTCCTTGTTCTTTTAGAACCTGACTTCCACCAATCCCGCGCCCACGACCTTGGCCATTACGGTTTTATTGCTGGAAATGTTGAGGATTTGGATATTTTCGCCTACGGCTCCGGCTTGTTTGGCCTGACCGATCGTGGATATTTTCAAGCTTCCGGTTTGGGCGACTATGGTTACGCGATCACCTCGGTTGATAATGTCGGCCTTGGTCAGGTCTTTGGCCGTGATCGGTTGGCCGGGCAGGAGTTGGCTCCGGCAAGCCTGGCCGACCGCCTGGTTCAAATCGGTCAAGGCCCCTGAATGTAGTTGGACTTGGTTTACTTGCGCGATTTGGACATCATTGGGCTGGATTCGGTCGCCCTTTTCCATGCGCCGGGTAGCCACCACCGCCGGAAAGCTCATTTCCACTTCCGCGGTGGCGCGAATTTTCGCCACTTCACGGTCGTCCACCAGAAGGACAATATTTAAGGTCAAGCGACCGGGTGTGGATGAATACTGGGACGTAGCGTGGTAGTCCAGCTGGCCTTTCGGGAGGACGGGCAGGGTGCCGGCGCGAACGCTGACCAAATTCCAGGAAGAACTTTTGTAGGGTTCGTTTTTGGATAGGAATTCTTCAAATATGTGCCGGAACCAATCGTTGTCAATTTTTTGACCGGCGCGAACAACCATAACCGTATCAGGCAGGTCCAGGTCCAATTGATCCATGGGAAAGTCGGCCGATTTCAGGCGTTTTTCGATATAATCCCGCCGCCAAGTCAGTTTTTGGCCGGGCTTGGGGGCGGTGCCCAGGAAAACCTTGCCTAGATCCGTCTTCAGGTCGCTGTCCGGCCCGGCAATTTCCGCCAGATCGCCAAAGACAAGCTGGTCGTTTTCCACTTCCACTTCGGAATTTATTCTGGCTTGGATCTCCGCGCCCCAGGCTGTTACCGGCATCAGCAGGGTCATAATCACCCAAATCATTGTCAGCCGGATTATGGTTGATACTTTGTTATTACCCATGGTTGTTCACCTTGCCCGAGATTACCGTTTCAGATTATTGGCGATACCCAGCATTTCATCCGAGGTCTGGATGGCTTTCGAATTGACTTCGTAAGCCCGCTGCGCCACGATCATCGCCACCATTTCCGTGACTACATCGACATTGGACATTTCCAAAAAGCCTTGAGCGATAGACCCGTAGCCGTTTTCACCGGGATTGCCTTCCTGGGGATCGCCGGAAGCCGCCGTGGAACGGAAAAGGTTTTTTCCGGTCGCGAACAGGCCGGTGGGGTTGACGAAGCGGACCAGGCTAAGACGGCCGACGGCATTTTGTTTGCCGGCTTCGTCGGTGTACGAGACCTGTCCGCCGGAGTCTATGGATACGTCCACGGCGGTGGCCGGTATGGCGATTTCCGGAGTAAGCAGATTTCCTTCGGAGTCGACAATCTGGCCATCCTTGCTTAGCTTGAAGGCCCCGTTGCGGCTGTAAAGTTCCTGACCGTTGACGGTGATGCGAAAGAAACCTTCACCTTCGATAGCCATGTCAAAGCGGCCATCGGTTTTCACGTAATCGCCTTGCGCGAACATCTTTTGGACGGTCGTTGGTTTGGTGCCCATACCCACCTGGATGCCCACCGGTATCTGTTGCCCGGCGGCGGTCTCCGTCCCCGGAAATTTATGGGTTTGATACAAGAGGTCTTGGAATTCGGCTCGGCTGTTCTTGAATCCGGTGGTATTTACGTTGGCCAGATTGTTGGAAATCACCGAGAGGTTCATTGATTCCGCGGTCATACCCGTGGCCGCGGTCCACAGACTACGCATCATGACGTAATATTCCTCCTGTCCTTCTTAAACGACGCGTCCAACTTCGTTGATGCTCTTTTGATCAGCTTCTTGGATGGTCAGGACAATTTTTTGAAAAACTTCATAAGTTCGTGCAATATCAATAAGATTTACAGATTCCATCACCGGTTCCACGTTGGACCTTTCCAGAAACCCCTGTTCCACGGTCGTGGCCTGGGCCGGTGTGCCGGTTATCCCCGGAGCTTTGGGGACATACTTGTCATTACCCTCTTTCGCCAAACCATTGACGTCTTGGAACTCAACCATCTGTAATCGCCCGATTTCCGCGCCATCAGCCGTAATTCGGCCGTTTTCGTCAATGGCCAAGTCCACCACGTTTTCCGGGACAACTCCACCGCCTACTACCGGGTTTCCTTCTTGGGTCACGATTTCTCGAGTGGCTGACCTGGTGAATGCGCCGTTGCGGGTGTAACGCAGGCGGGTAGGAGTTTGAATGTGGAAAAATCGCGGACCATTCAAGGCCATATCCAGGTTATTGTTGGTTTTTTCGAAATGACCCTGGCTGAAGTCCGTCTTGGTGGCTTTCAGCACATATCCTTCAAAAACCGGCACGTCTCTTTTGAAACCGGTGGTATTGGCATTGGCCAAGTTATTGGATGTGATATTCATCCGTTCTTCCTGGGCCAAGCTGCCAAGATAAGTATGAGACATATGATAAGGATATGGTCCGATAAACATCAACCTGCCTCCAGCCAACGATTGTTTGATCCTGCCATTCCATTAAGCAATAGATATGCCAGGCGGCCATTCATACCGGTCTGAGTCGGTTCGTCAAAGAAAAATGTAATGATTACCCGATGATATGTTTAGAAGGGAAAGGCGAGCCCTAAAAGCTCAAGTAGTATGTAAGAAAAAATTGCCTAGGAACCTTAGACCCATATATGCCAAACAAGCTTTGTCACCCGGATTTAGTCGATATTGATCCGGTTGGTCGGAAAGACGGCCCGGGGTGGCCGGAACATTAGCGCGAAATATTCCTGGTTCACTCCATAGATGAAAGCCAGGACTTCAGCCACCACCAAATAGACCTCATCCGGAATAGCCGAACCGACATCCAGCCGAGACAATATTTGGACCAAATCCGGGTCATACTTGATAGGCACGTGATTTTCCAGCGCAAAGCGAATCAACTCCCGGGCCAGTTCACCTTCACCCTTGGCCGTGATTTGCGGCAGATCAGGCTTGGCCGGATCATAAGCCAGGGCCACGGCTTGTTTTCCGGTGATGACGGCTTCCGCCGATCGGTTTTCCTTGTTCCGGTTATTATCATCTTTCATGGTTCACACTTTGAAGTCTATCAGGCTGCGCCGGCCGGGCTTCAGCTCGTCGGCCAGGGTGTCCGGCGGGCGACGGTCGGTGGGGAAGATTTGGACCCTGATGCTCTGGACTTGCAGGCCGCGAGCGGTCAGACTGGAGACCAGGCGATCCAGATGCTGCCGGAAAAACCGGCTGGTATCCCGATTTTCGGTCCAGATTACTCCGTTGATAACTTTGTTTTTAACTTCCAAATCCACCTTTATGCACCCTAAACGGGACATGGACAGAAGCAAGGCGACTTTTAACGGTCCTTCTTCCGATCCGGGACGCGCGGGAGGGGATTTTTTAAACAACATCTCGCCCCGGTCAGTCTGATTGGACCAGGAAAGAGGAAAGGCCAGGTGAATCGTCTGATCTTGAGAAAAGACTTCCTGGTTGATGGTTCTTATTTGATCCGCGGCTTTGAATATTTTGGCGGCCGCTTCCATCAAATTCCTTATTTCCGGAGAATCCTTTAGTACTTCGTTTTCCGCGGCCCGGATGACTTCCGAGTAAAGTTTAGCCACCGCCTCATGAATTTGTGGCTTGCTACCGCTCAACCCAAGGGCTTGGGTCAGCCGTTTGACGAATTCTTCATCCGCGGGACCGGATTGCGGCGACAATTTGGCGAGGAGCCGGATAAGGTGGTCCAGACGATTCTTCACCGGGTCCGGAAGGTCTAAACCATCGGAAGGCGCGGTTAATAATTCCATCACGCCGGTGGTTAGTTGGTCCGGTTGGCTGATGAACCGAGTCAAAGCCGGCTTCAGCGTTGCTTTGCCGTCGACGCCCGATTCCGGCCAGACTTCCATCGGCATGGGTTGGAGGATCAGTCGAGGACTGGTCTGGACAACCGTGAATTTGATTTCTTGCCCCGGAGGGAATTCCCGATCCGATCCTGGTGGCAACAAGAGGCGGGCGGTGACTTCCTTGCCTACCGCCAAGTCGACTTTGTTTTCCGGAAAGACATCCGGGCTGATCCGGCCGGCCGTTATCTTCAGGCGGATAATGTCCGAACGAGCCGATTCCAAGACCCGCGCCTGGATCATCGGTTCCTGAGGCAAACTCCGGCCGGTCACGATGCGCTCGGTATCGGCGGCCGACAGGGGAGGGGAGTCTGCTTCATTATTTGCGGCCAGGCTCAAGACTAGTTTGGGAGAGGTGGCTACAACGGTAAGCTTGACTTCCTGGCCGAGATCGAGGTTATCACTCACCAGGGCTTGAAAGAGTCGCTGTCCAAGGCGAAGAGTGACTTGGCCGGGTACGGAGTTATCCACTACCTCGGCCTTGATGGTCGCGCCTTTTTCCAAAGCTGGATCGGCATCAACCTGGGGAGTCAGGCTGGAAACGAGGGAGGAAATGCGGCTTAGAACGTCCAATGGGTATTGACTATCGGAATAACTAGTTCAGCTGTTTCTCCAGGTCTATAATCAGTTCCACTTCCCCGCGATGCAGGCGGGCGCGGCGGGCGATCTCTTCCACGCTCAGGCCCTGTTCGGCCAGCCGCAAAACCAAAGCCCGGTTTTCCGGCGCGGCCGGATTAGCCTTATCGGTTTCTAAAATGCCGATATGGGTTGTCGGGACGGTAGCGACCGCGCGCTCAGCTTTTTCTAACATGCTGTTAAGTTCGGTGATTTTTCGTTCCAGCTTTAAAAGAAGGTTAACACTCAATTCTTTTTTTTGCTTGAGGGCGTCATTGAACGTGGTCGCCAGTTTTTCCGATTCCACCAGGAAATGGTTCATGGCTTTTTTCATTTCCGGGGATATGCCCGAAAAACCGGGTTTGGGTCCGCGGTTTTTTAACAAAAAGATCAGTATCAAGACTACGAGGATGGCCTCCAGGACCACCTGCAACATTATCCAATTTTCGATTGATATGGAAGGCCAGGATAATTCCATTAGCTACATACCCTTGGCAACGTCACGATCATATCATCACATCCACTATGCCGCCGCCGTCGCCGGTCTTTTTGGGGACGGTCGCGTTTTTTGAATCATGGTTGGTCGGCGATGAGCGTTTTTTGGAACGGCGTTGGTTGTCGGATGATTGTTTTTGGCGGTCCCTTATTTTGGATTCGTCGGTTCGTGGAGCTTTTTGAACAGTTTCGGTGTTCACCCGGGTTTGCATCATGGCTTCTTGAGTGGCCAGCCGTTGTCCCTGATCCGGGATTTGCTGCTCGGCGGTATGAATTTTTTCCACGCTGGGCGTATAAGCAATAACTTGGTTCAACAAGATCGGGCCGGCCATGACGTTCTCCTATACCAAGCCCATTTCCAATATTTGCAGCTGATCGGCCTGACCGTGTTTCATATGTTCGTTGATCAAGACGATCAGGGATTGGATCATCTCCGTCCGGACCGGAGAATTGCCGAATGGTATCGGGCCTCGCCCTTGAATGAACCGGAAGATTAAGTCCCGGAACATCACGGTTTGGGCGTCGAATTCGTGTTTGCCTTCCACGGTCGTGAAAAAAATGGAGAACTTGATATACATGAGGGGTTCTTTACCGGAGGACTGTCCGGGAAAGTTGATCACAAAGGGCTGGAGAACCACATCCACGGGACCTGTGGCAACTTTTTTGGTATGGACCGGTGTCGGTTTAGGTTTGCCGGGCAAAAAAAAGAGAATCGCGAGAGCGAGCGGAATGATAAGCAAAGCGGAGATGATGGCTATTTTTTTCTTCGATATGCGCGCTTTGGGTTCTTCATCCTCGGACGCTTCTTCAGCGGGTAACGGCGTAAGCTCCTTGACCGGCTCCGGCTTTTTGGGTTCCGGTTTTATCTGAGCCGGGGGCTCCTCTTCCAGGAGCATGTCGTCGATGTCCAGTTCGACCTTTTTAGGTAATGGTCGACCTGTCTGGGCGACGGTTCCACCGACTTCCTCGATGTCGGACAGCTTCAGATCCTGAAGTAAAGCCTCGTCGCCCGAGTCTCCAGGTTTGTTGCCAGGTTTTTGAGGTGGTGTGGAGGCCATGGAAACTAGTCTCCCAACTCTGCGAAGTAACGGCGCAGTCGGGCTTTAAGACGCAGGATGGCCTTGGTGGAAGTCAGGTTCTAAAAGAACAAGGAGAATGAAATGCCTCGTAAAGTTT
>JADFXS010000146.1 GCA_015233515.1 Deltaproteobacteria bacterium
GATTGAGGTCTGAAAAGTCCCGGCCAGGATATAAATCATATCGTAATCTTCCGCCTCCTCCGCCCGCTTGCGGTCGGTGATGTCGTCGAATGTTGTGTATACTTGAAAAGGTGTTGATTGTCCTGCTTGGAATAGCGGAATAGCCGTGACCGATATCCAGGAATGGGTGTTTTTCTCAGGATTAAACACCCCCATCACGAAGCGATCAATTTGCTTACCTGTACGCAAGGCAAGCATCGATGGGTGATCCTGACCGAGCAAATCAGAACCGTCTTCGCGAATTGTTTTCCAACCGGGGTCCAGCGACGTTTTACCCATCATCTGATCGGAAGTTAATCCCAAGATTCTCTTCGATGCGGGATTGGCAGAGATTATTTCGCCATTCGCGGCCTGATAAACAACACCTTGAGCCATAGTCTCTAATAGGCGACGGTACTGCTCCTCGCCCTGTCGCAACGCCTCCTCCGCTTGCTTGCGATCGGTGATGTCCATGACGGTACCCAGGCAATAGAGGGGTTTGTCGTTATCATCGCGTATAAGGTTGGCGTCGATGATACAATAAATAGTGTGCCCCTTTTTGTGGATGTATCTCTTTTCCATATGATAGCTATCGATTTTGCCTGAAGCTAGGCGGGCTTGTTGCCGCAGGTTTTCTTCAATGCTTTCCGGATGGGTGATATCCTTGAGGTGCTTGCCTATAAGTTCCTCCTCTCGGTAGCCGAGCATCCGGCAGAAGGCATCGTTGGCGAACTCGATTCTGAACGTCAGTGAAACCTGCTTCACGCCTATTTTCATATGCTCGTATATCAGCCGGAAACGCGCTTCGCTCACCCTCAACACCGTCTCGGCTCTTTTACGTTCGGTGATGTCACTAACCACGATGCGGCACACCGGTTTCGCGTTTTTGGCATCATGCACTATAGTTGCTTCCAGCCGCGCCCAGAAATGAGAGGCGTTCCCACGCAACATCCGCATCTCGCATACCTGTGGTTCGCCGGTTTCAATGAGTTGTCGACGATGGTGGTAGTAAACGTCCTGATTTTCGGGGTAGATAAATCGGGTTAACGGCTGTTTTATAAGGGCGGGGCGCACTAGCCCAAAAAGGTTGGCGACAGTCAGGTTCGCTTTCAAGATCAGCTCATTATCGCTGACAGTCAGATATCCCACCGGAGCTAAATCGTAAAGGTCGAAATACTCGGCTCTGATAGCGTCGTTTTCCACATTAGCCCGACGTAATTCCTCGTTTTGCATCTCCAGTTCGATCTGATGCACCCGGAGTTCGTGGACCAACCCACGGACTTCGTCAGGCGACAAAGACTCAAGGTTATCCGGCGCTTGAGCGATTCTTTCACGAGCGATCTTTTCAGCCTGTCTGCGCAGTTCGGTAAGGTCCGCAGATCGGTTACTCATGATCTACTCCTCAACGATTATATTTTTGTGTCGATAAGACCACTGAAGGGTTTGGTTCGTATCGTCCATAGGTCAACACCGTTATGTGGGAAAGGCAGTTGGTTAAGAAGGAAAGGTTAAGTCATCAATACCTCGATTATGGCATAAAATTCGATTATTACAAGGGTTTATTAGCCGGCTCGCCGCCGTCAAACCTGTTCTACCCCCATTTTACAAGCCCACTCCATCCCCCCTGCCTGGGTTTTGCCTGCAAAACTGCCTAAATTTGCCTTGATTTACCGAGGTGCGTGATAAAGCGTAATAGGGGCAACTACCGGAAACCATAAATTTTGTTAGGCTGAGCAAGGATGAGCCTAACCAACATCTTCTGATTACGAAGAAGCTGCTGTTAATCTTTATTGGCGCGCCGTCACCTGCCTGGTCGGCGGCCCTGGCCGGTGATCCCGTTTAACCGAAAGGTGTCAGCGAAGGATACACCAAAAAACGGGGAGATTATGGGGTGAAAAACGGTACAGCCAAGATAAACCCGGGTGGATTATTAATGCAATATATTGATTTGCTAATAATAATTTTGTACCTCTCCGGACATGGCCAAAGGATTAAGTATCTTTTCGCCGGAGCGGAATATAGGATCTCGGCGGCTGATCGCCTATATGGGCCCGGTGCCAATCTCGGAAATCTTCCCAGCCGACCTCGGGGTTGATCCCGGGGCAATTGTTTTTAGCAACTTCAAACCCGTTTGGGTCATTCAAGGGGCCGAAGAAAAAAGGCCAATCCCGGCACATTTCCGGTTTGGCCTGGTGAATGCGGCAGAGGTGTTTTTCCGGATCGTGAAAAACGCAATACCCGTTTGGGGCGGTCCGGATCGATAAAAGTCCGTGCCGTGGTTCAGTGTATCGTATTACGAATTCCGACGTGGTCAGCCCCAGAAGGCGGGCTGGTCCATGAGCTTGATCCGGCTCAAGGAATATCCCGCCCTCCCCCTGGCAGCAAACGCCGCATTGTCGGCAATTGAAAACTTCGATCAAGGAGTTAAGCCAAGGACGACCGACGTCCGTTATAACGTTCAGTGTCGTATCTTCGAGCCACATCCACGATCATGAGTTTTTCTATGGCTTGTTTCAGAGGGACGCTGGTGACTTCGCCCTGGCGCAAGGCAGCCATTCGTCCGAAATCTTCATTCAGGATCAAGTCTACCGCGGCGATGCCGTAACGGCGGCCCATGAGCCGGTCCATGGCTGACGGTTGTCCGCCACGCTGGAGATGACTGAGGACCACATGGCGAGTTTCAATCCCGCTGATTTTTTCGACTTCCTTGGCCACGTACAGGCCGATGCCACCCAACACTTTATGACCGAATCCGTCTTCCTTGTCGCTGATGTAAACTTCGCCGTGGCCCTTGATCTTGGCGCCTTCGGAAACCACGACGATGTCATAGCGGACGCCGGCATTTTTTCGGCGAGCTAAAAGTTGGCATACTCTTTCCATTTCAAAGTCATATTCCGGGATGCAGATGACATGAGCGCCGGCGGCTTCTCCGCCTTCCAAGGCCAACCAGCCGGCGTGTCGTCCCATGGTTTCGACCACAAAGACCCGGCTATGGGAACCGGCGGTGGTGCGCAAACGGTCGATTTCCTCGGTGATCACATTAAGGGCGGAGTCGTATCCCAAGGTGTAATCCGTGGCGGACAGGTCCCGGTCGATAGTCTTGGGAATACCGACCACCTTGATGTTGTGGGCATGAAGACGCCAAGCCACACTCAAGGTGTCTTCACCGCCGATGGCTACAATGGCGTAAATATTTAAATCCTTGATGTTCTGGATGGTTTTGGCCGAACGGTCATTTTTGGGATTAAAAGGGTTGGTTCGGCTGGTACCCAAGTTGGTGCCTCCGGCCCGATCCCAGGTGCGGACCACCAGTTCGTCCAAGGGTAAAGTCCAATGTTTGATGCTCTCCGGGTCGCCCGGGTCGACTTCAACCAGTCCTTTCCAGCCGTCGCGGATACCGATGACCTCGAATTGCTCTTGGCGTTTAGCCGCGAGGAGCGGATCGACCGCGGTCTTGGTCACCCATTTGATGGCGCTGTTAAGTCCGGCGCAGTCACCGCCTCCAGTTAATACAGCGATACGGACGGTCATTTTTTATTCTCCTTAATGTATTGGTAATCAAGATCGGATTCGGGTCCTGCATGGGCCAAGTCCTGATCCCGGCCAAAATTACCTCTTATCTGTTTATCATTTCCGGCTGGCCGGTGGATTCAATAACACTGCGCCAGAGGATGCCGTCGAGTTGGATCTTTTTTCGCGATGATACCGCTTCCTTGATGGGGACATGAACGTACTGGTTATTCCATTGGCCGATGAGGATATCGGTTTTGCCGGCCATGGCCGCATGAACGGCTTTTTGTCCGAGGAACAGGCAGTAGACTCGATCGCTGGCGTTAGCCGGTTGACTGCGGATCAGATAACTGGGGTCCATATATTTCAGATTGATTTCGAAATCTTTTCCCTTGAAATAGTCTTTGATGCGTTGGCAGATAAACGTGCCGATGTCTCCCAGGCGGCGGTTGCCGGAGGCGTCGAAGGCTTCCTTGTCGTCGGCAAAAAATTTCTGACCGGCGCCTTCGGCCACGACGATGACCGCGTGACCGCGACATTTCAAGCGGCTTTCCAGCTCCTGAAAAAGGCCGGCCGGACCCTCCAGATCAAAGTCGGCTTCAGGGATCAGAACATAATTGGCTTCACCCTGGGCCAGGGCCGCCGTGGCGGCGATGAAACCGGAGTCACGGCCCATGAGCTTGACCACGCCGATGCCGTTGGGAGCCCCGAGCGACTCGGTGTGGGCGCTCCGGATGACATAGGCGGCGGTGGACACCGCCGTCTCGAAGCCA
Organism: Deltaproteobacteria bacterium; assembly: GCA_015233515.1. The sequence goes on from JADFXS010000146.1 coordinate 4,302, forward strand.
AATGATCGGGCGACAAGATTTATGTCGTTATCAATGGTTTTGGGCACTCCGACCACGGCGGTCTTTAGCCCTCGTTTTTTAATTTCTTTCGCGATGGCGTGGGCGCCCCGCAAAGTACCATCGCCGCCGATAGTAAACATGATGCCGATGTTCAGACGTTCCAGGGAATCGACCATCTCTTCTATGGAGTAAAGACCACGGGAGGACGACAGGACCGAACCGCCCATTTCATGAATATCGGACACATACTTCGGGGTGAGTTCGACCATGTCGTATCCGAATCGGGGGATCAGACCCATATAGCCGTATTTGATCCCGAAAATGTTTTTTACACCATATAAATAGTGCAAAGTCATGACCACGGAACGGATGACATCGTTAAGACCGGGGCATAATCCGCCGGCGGTTAAAATCGCGGCCTTGGTTTTGGAAGGGTCGAAATAAATTTTACGGCGTGGTCCGGCCATCTCAAAGGTCACGGGAGCTTTTTTGGACTTCAGCGACCGTTTGAAAGTATCCAGGTCCACATCCACCAAGACCCGGCAAGTGTCGTCCACAAAGGTGCCGGAGCAATTTTCAAGAATCTCGTCTCTCGCCGCGTAGGCGGCGAAAAGAGGAGAATCGATCTTGGCTGTTCCCAAGGTCTCGACATGTGTCCAATCGCTAATGTTCTTTTCATTACTGGGCATAATATCTCTCCACGATTTGGTCGGCGTTTACCAAGCCCCTGGATCACGAAGCGGGCTTCCGTTGAATGGCTATATTTTATTGTGAATTATTTCAAGATATATGGCAAGAGTTGTTTGAGCCGCTGTGGGCGATTGTTGAGGGATTTCGGCCATAACCTTAGTTTTCTTGATCCTCTTTTCCAAGTTCAAAAGGAAAAGAGAGTTGTTGGGGTTTACTGCGCGGCTGCGGCTCAAAAAAAGCCGCCGCCGGTTTCCCGGTTGGCTTGGCATCGACCCAACCTAACAAGGATGGTGAATCCGGGCGATGTTGACGGTGGTTGGCGCGGGCCAGATCGAAGTTTTTGGTGGCGTAACAATAACAACACCCGAAAAGACATGAATCATACATGCCCACGTCCCGGCTGGCCACGCAGCCGCAAGCCCGCCGCTGACTAGGGTCTTTTTTATTCGTTACCGGCAGCTTGAAGACTTGATTTATATATTTATCATCTATGCATTTGCCGGGCGGGATACCATAAGGCTGGAGGTCGATTTCCTCGGCGCAGCTCACCAGCTGAATATCATGATCCACGGCCGTTTTGGCCAGACTTGACATCAAGTCCGCGAACCAGCCGCCAGGGTCCCGGTCACAGGGGATAATATCGATTCCTCGGTCCGCCAAGGCGGTCATCCTCGGTTTGGCTTTCGCATAAAAGTCGACGATGCTGATCATGGCTCGTCGGGTGTAGCCTTTAAGCGCCTGGGCAATGAACTCAAAGGACAACTGGTGAAACTTGGCGGTGGTTTTGTTGGAAAAGACTAAAGGATCATAGCGCCAAATAACCCGTTCCGGGCCGATCATTTCGCTTAACGCCCGAAAACTTTTGAGGGATACGGGTAAAGGCGGAGTCTGGGCTTCCAGTTCCCGAGGGTAGTTGAGAATGGTTTGCAGGAAATAATATTTAAAGCCACGGTCGGTCAGCTCCGCCAGGTAAGGGAGCAGGGGAGTGGGATGCCTGGTCCAGAAAACAATAATTTGAACGTCTTCCGGTTTCAAGGAAATATACATAATCTGGTCGCGGTTGACGGGATTGGGAACCACGCAATAACCCGCCCGGATGCGCTGCATGAACCATTCTGAATAAAAGCCCGGGATATCCGTGCGACGACTGGCGCTGATGATCACTGGTCAGGCCCCTGTTTCCAAGTTTATTTGGAGAGGATTGCTTTTTACGGGATGTCCGGGAGTTGGTTGGCCCGTCATCAAACCGTCGGAACATTATAGCTAATTAGCTTTAAAATCAGATAAATATTGACAAATTATCCACTATCCGCTATGGAAAATCAAATGTTTTCTCGACTAGAAATTCGCCGTCTGTTTGCGAACCGGGCGCCGAAAACCGACCCCAGTGAAACCATGACGGATAAGACCTTCCCGCCGAACTCGGTCGTGAGGTGTTTTGCGCTGAGCTCCATTAAAGTCGTGAACATGCGGGCGAGCGCATTCCCCCCGGGTTGCCGCGGGGATCTTCAATACAGACCGGCGGCGTCGCAACAATGACTAATAATAATTCTACTACTTTACCTAGCTATTTAAAACAGGAAGTCCCCGGACTGTTCTGTTTGTTCCTGGCGGTGATTATCGGCCTGGCCTTGGTCTCCTTTGACCCGGCCGACCCATCACTGTTCAAGCATACCACCGGGACTAAATCTTTCCCGATTCATAACTATATAGGTATCATCGGAGCCTACCTGGCCGCTTTGTTGATCGAAATGCTGGGCTTGGCATCTTTTTGGATAGTGCTGGTGCTGGGATTGTTGTCCGCCCTATGTTTTCGAGGCCGATGGACGGACCATCCCCGACTGCTGGTCGCCGGTCTGATTTTGCTTTTATTGTCCTCTGCCATGTTCTTGGGGTTGGCTATTCCCCGGTTGACGTCTTTTTGGCCGCGAACAGCTGCCGGAGGCCTGCTAGGCGACGTTCTGGGGCATGTCTCCACCTCGGCTTTGGGGCTGGTGGGGGCTTGGCTGGTGCTTGTCGCTCTGAGTCTGCTATCCATCA
>JADFXS010000147.1:0-620 GCA_015233515.1 Deltaproteobacteria bacterium
CCAAGACCTTGGGGCCGGCAATGGCGCCGTCCTTGGTGACGTGGCCGACCAGCCATAAGGGTCGATTCATGGTTTTGGCCAAGGTCATCAATCGGCCGGCGGATTCACGGATTTGCACCAGACTGCCCGGACCGGATGGAGCCTGCCGGGTACTGAGGCACTGTATGGAATCTATCGCCAATAGGGCCCAGGAGGCCGCCCATTGATCGGCCATGGCCAGAATGGCTTCCACCGATGTTTCCGCGGCTACTAATAGTAGGCTCGGGTCCAGGCCTAAACGTCCGGCTCGCAAGCGAAGTTGGGCCGGAGATTCTTCTCCGGAGACATATAACAACCGACGTTGACGAGCGGCCAACCCGGCCGCGGCCTGCATCAGCAAGGTGGATTTACCGATACCTGGTTCGCCGGCCAGCAGGGTGGCGGAACCCGGCACCAAGCCCCCACCCAGGACCCGATCCAATTCCTCCATCCCTGTGCTCAGGCGGTCGGCTTCCATGGTCGGAACCTGATCCAAGGTCAAAGGCTTGGCGGCCGCACTCAGCGCCCCGGTTTTTTGCCCGCGGTCCACGGGCGTTTCGACTTGGAGGGAATCCCAGGTTTGGCAATCCGGACATCGGCCG
>JADFXS010000147.1:630-7008 GCA_015233515.1 Deltaproteobacteria bacterium
CACTTGGGAGAACGATAACCGCACTCGGGTCAGGCGTAGTATTGTTTATTCTGAACCATAAAAATCCGTTCGGCGTCAACGCTCTTGGTGTTACTACCACCTCTATAGCTTTAATTTTCGCGTAAGACAAGAATTACGGTCCCAAAAGCATGGATAAACGGATGGGCATCCGGGAAGCAGTCACGGGAGTCTGGAACTCGGCCAAGTCATCCTGGAACAGGCAAGCGAGCCCATTCTCCGCGGCTTGGTGGGGGGAACTCCAATGGGAGGGAATGGTTCGTGATTATGGCTGAAGCGGAAGAACTCGGTCGGAGTTGACTTGCCAGGCCGGAGCCTTCGCGGCTCCGACCTGGCAAGTTCATGTATAAGCCGGGATGGGTCCGGCTATTCTTTATATATTAACAGCGTCTCTCGATCTCCCGCCCCTGGCTCAGGAGATCGATTTTTGCGCTGACTAAGTTGCCTCCCGACGGAGCGTGTGGTGTCATGTCGATGAGCGGCACAAGCCGTGAAGAGAAACCTCTATTGCCAAAAGACCTTCCTTGAAAACAACGGAGATTTCTCCCTGCGGTCGAAATGACAATAAGCGCATGTTTCCTTGCTTCATAACCCACCATGCGCGGCGGGTCGGGCGCTTCTCAGATATGTAATCCAGGCCAGGGGTCCTTATGATCCTCTATAAAAACAGCCCATGTTTCATTTCAATGACCGAAATCGATCCAGAGCCGATTATAATTTTTGGCAACTCTCATCCAGGACATCCGCGACAAATTCCATATCTTTTTCCGTGACGCAGATGGGCGGATTAATGCGCATGATATTTCCGAAAACGCCGCCTCTTCCGACGATGAGTCCGTGATCTTTGGCCGCTTCGACAATGCGGGCCGCTTCTTCGGGGGCCGGTTCCTTGGTGGTCCGATCCTTGACGAATTCCACGCCGATCATAAGGCCTCGTCCGCGGTAATCGCCGATGACATCATGACGGTTTTTGACCGCTTCGAGTCTTTTCATGAGCAAATTGCCGGTGACTTTAGCGTTTTCCATCATTCCGTCTTCGTCGATGATGCGGAGGACCGCTCGACCGGCGGCGCAGGCCATTGGGTTGGAACCGTAGGTGTTAAAAAATTTCTTCTGAGACATGGCTTCGGCGATTTCGCGTTTGGCCACGACCGCCGCTAAGGGATAGCCGTTGCCGATACCCTTGGCCATAACCACGATATCCGGAGTTACGCCATGGGCCTGGAAGCCCCACATATCCGTTCCCATTCGCGCAAAGCCGGTTTGGACCTCATCGATGATGCAGACGCCGCCCGCGGCGCGGACGCTCTCAAAGGCTCCGGCCAGGTAGCCTTTCGGCATGGGGATAACGCCGCCGAAGCCCTGGATGGGTTCAATGATTATACCGGCGATTTGGCCGGGAGTAGATGAGTTAATCGTGATTTCGATCTCTTTGATGTAGGGATCGACGGTGGCCCCGTGAACGCCGCGATATTGGTCGGGATTGTGGACATGGATAATCCCATGATTTTGCGGAACGTTTTGGTGGCAGGTTTTGATCCCGGTCAGGGACATCGCGCCGAAATGCAGGCCGTGGAAGCTATTGCGCAGGGCGAGTAAATCAAAATTGCCTGTGTACAGCCGGGCCATCAACACGGCCAGATCGTTGGCTTCCGCGCCGCTGTTGACAAAGTGGGCCACCCAGTCTTCCCCGGGAGGCATCTTGGCGCCCAGTTCTTCGCCGAAGTGCGCCGGGACCGGCTGATAATACATGGTAGTGCAGTGGGTTAACTCTTCAGCCTGCTTCATGGCTTCGGACGTCACAAAGGGATGACAATGTCCCACGCTGATGCAAAGATTCTGGGCCAGACAGTCCAGATATTGTTTGCCTTTCTCATCCCAGACATATTGCATATGCCCGCGTTTCAGGATGATCGGCTTTTGAAAAGCCACAAAAGTCCGCAGCGACGGTGTCAAGTATTTGTGCCGACGGTTTGCGGTGGCCTCATAATCCCAATCGGTTTCGATCGGTTTATAATTTTTGTTCGAACTCACTTGTCGACTCCTTTCTATATTCCGGAGTGCCATCATTTGCGGCAGAAACTCGGACAGCGTCCAATCTATAAACGCCGTCCGAATTAAGTCAACGGTTTAAGCCCGTCTTCTTTTTGAAAAGATTGACGCAATTGATGTCCATGTCCAGTTTTTTAGCAATATTGTATTTGGCGGCCATGCCGTCGACGGTGCCGGGCCCCTCGGAAATTCTAAAAATATTGAGGTCTTCCCTGACTTCATTCATGATGATCGGATCATGAATATCCGCCACGGACAGTCCCAGTTTATCAGCGACATATTTCTTGGCGGCATCTATTCTCAGGCCTCGGTTCAGTTGCAGACGAGCTACCAGATCTCCGGTAGTTCGGACTCCGCTCATTCCCGAGACGAGTGCGTGCGCGGCGTGCATTCCAAAGGGATCGCCTACGCCCACCTACAATCCGTCCAGTTTGCAGATTTCCACATGAGCTTTGGAGGCGCGTGACAGGGTATCGACCGGGACGGTCAGGGCCAGCGGGATACCGCAGACTCCCATGCCCAGATTGGCATGAATCGGTATATTGGAGACTTCCGAGCAGGCTTTGATGAAGGTCACCGAGCGGGCGAGGTTCCACGGCGAAGTCCCGCTGGAGACGACGTTGATCGCCGGCCCGAAAATCGTGGCCCCGGCCTTTTGAGCCAGTTTGACCTGATCCTGGGGATAGAGGCCGGCCAGGCGAACCCCATCATAGGTGAGATCTCCGTGCATTCCCAGCACGAATTCACCAGCCATACCCATCTCGATTCCCATGTCCGGGTATTTTTTGCGTAATTTTTCCGTGGCGATCAGGGCGGCCAGAAAGTCGGCGTCTCCGGCCGCGCCCACGGTGTCGATGTTGATACCGTCCACACCCGCCTCATACATTTGGGAGGCGACATAAACGATATCGCTGACCGCTAATTCGATCGCTTCTTCATAGGATTTTTTGGCTTCTTCGATTTTCCCCATGGGAAGCAAATCAGCGGGATTCGGGCAGGGGCCGTCCGGCTGGCTGTACAATCCCAAATTAGGCATGGCCCCGTAGAAAACCGGGGCGACCGTGGAGTTGAGAATAAGGTCCAAGTCCGGCAATTCAAAACCGACAATCGGTTTTACCGGTTTATAACTATAATCGATATGCGTCATTTCCAGACTGTCGGCGCCGAGCGCTCTTTCAAATATCTGCAATGACTGAACCCGGCTGACAATGATATGGGCGCGTCTGATCTTGGACGACATCCCATCATAGCTCATGCAGACTTCCTTGCCGGGCTCAACCCCGACGATTTTGTCCGGGTTTTTAAAAATATCGAAAATATGTTGAAGTTCTTCTTGTTTCAGAGGCGGAACTCCGGCTCTCTCGGCCGCGTCTATGGATCCTTCTTCAATATCCTGCCGGACTTCATCCTCGGTCATTTCGACTCTATAACCGTCTCCGGTTCTCGTTGTTATCTTTGCCACACCGTTCTCCTTAAATATTGTCACGGTTTGATCATTAACTGGCTCACGGCACGTCAATATGGGCGTTTCCGGCCGATGGATTTATTTTTGCGCCAACAGGGCCTGGGCTTTCAACACGCCGTCCTGGGCGTCTTCCGCGTAGGCATCCGCCCCGATGCGCACGGCCCAGCGAGGAGTTACCGGCGCTCCGCCGACCATGGTCTTGAAACGGTCCCGCAGGCCCGCTGATTTCAAGGCGTCTTCCAAATCCTTCTGGCGGGGCATGGTGGTGGTCAGTAAGGCGCTGGTGCCGATAATATCGGCGTTAACTTTCACGGCTTCCTCGATGATCCGGTCGGTGTCGACATCCCGTCCCAAATCATGGACCGTAAGACCATTGGCTTGCATCAACGAAACGACAATACACTTGCCGATATCATGGACATCGCCTTTGACCGTGGCGATCAGCACGGTGCCTTTTTTCTGCTGTTGATCGATTCGGCTGCCCAGGGCTTCATTGATGAAATCGGTGACGGCTTTCATGGTATCGGCCGATTTGATCAGTTCCGGCAAAAAGAGCTGCCCCCGGCCGAAAAGCACGCCCACGGCGTTGATGGCGGGAATAAAAGCCTGGTTCATCAAGTCAAAAGGATCCTGGCCGGCATCGACCGCTTCCCTGGATAAGGCCAGCGCTCGCTCCTTGTTCGCTTTGATCAATACTTCCTTGGCTTCATTAATTACATTTTGATCGATCATGACTTTGCTTTCCTTTATTAAAGTTCTCCCGGCGCGAAGGATGGCGAGGAGTTCGGGCATTTCACCCGGCGGCGTGTATCTGGAATCAGGTTGACCTTTTTCAACCAACTCTCCGGCGGTTCAGTGAAATTCTAGAGATCGAATCGACCGGCGCGAAAAGAGTCTATGAATTTCATGCAGTATTCGTCCCGGCCCGCCAAGGCTTCGGCGGCGATCAGGTTGGCCATCATGCGTTTGTCCAGGGGATTGATGATCAGACCGTCAAGCCCCTTGGTGATGGCCATGACGGCGAACAACTGATTCAAGAATTGCCGATTCGGCAGCCCGAAGGAGATGTTGGACAGGCCGCACATGGTGTGAATTCCCTTGAACCGCTTGGTGATTTCCTCAATGGCGTCGAGAAATCCCAGACCAAAGTTCGAGTTGGTGGAAATGGGCTGGACCAGTGGATCGATAAAAATGTTTTCCATGGCCACATTGTTTTTGAGCAGCCCATTAACCAGTTTATCCGCGATAGCCAGCCGATCGTCGACGGTTTCCGGCATGCCGTCGTCGCTCATGCACAACGCGACGATTTTGATATCCGTCCCGGCGATGATCGGCATCAGTTTTTCATACCGATCTTTTTCCAGGGAGATGGAATTGATCATCGGAGTTCCCTTGTGCACGGACAACGCGGCTTCAATGGCCGCCGGACTGGGACTGTCAATACTGCATGGCGCGTCGCAGGCTTCCTGCGCCTTGGTCACGAGCCATTTGAGATAGGTTGTCTCCTCTTCCACGAATATACCGGCATTGACGTCGATGTAATCGGCTCCGGCCGCCCTCTGGTCATGGGCGATTTTCTTTATGTATTCTTCATCCTGGTTCATAATCGCTTCGCCGATTTTTTTACGACTCGCGTTGATCAACTCTCCGACGATTATCATTCTCATTACTCCATTATCCGATTGATGGTTCGATCGGTAAAATTACCGGCATTACTTAGCAGTGAGTTCCTTGGCTTTTTCCACAAAGGCCACGTCGTTTGGCAAGGTGATAGAGAGGGCGGCAGCCGTTGAAAGCGCGGCCGATAACGACAGCGCAGGCATGTGTTTTCATTAGTCACTCCTCTTGATTCTCGCCTTGAATAGAGGGATATCATTCGTTTGTTCTAATAGATATTTTTCAAATCCCGATAAGGCTCTCGGGCACGGGTTTAATCTGATATCAAAAATATCACTAGCTAAAGGAAAACAAATGATAGAAATTAGACTACTTATTGATGATATTTTATCATCAATACTTATATAGATAAAGAAATAAGGCTGTTTGGCGAGCCCTAAAGAAAGCTAGCTCACTGAGCGTAAAAACGCCTTTAAATTCACCTTCCCATGACGCAGCCCCAATTTATCCCGGATATGACTGCGATGGGAGGAAACCGTCGCTTCGGACACATGTAGAGCCTGAGCAATCTCGGTGGTGGTTTTTCCGCGCTTTAATAAATCAGCGACTTCCAATTCCATGGGGGTAAGTTTATTTTCCAGGGAAGATAACCGACTGGCAAAAGGGGTGGCGATTTCCTTGAGGTTGGATAACAGCAACTCCACGAAAAGTTTCTGTTGCTGGTCCAATTTGGTGGCGCCCAGTCGTTCCAAATAGGGAAAAACCAATCGCTCTAAAGTGGCCAGCATATCGGTGATTTGTTGCTTTTTTTCCTGATCGCGCTGGTCCAGCAGAACTTTGAGGGTCGTATTGAGGGCTTGCAGATTTTCAGCCTGAAGTCGCAATTCCTGGCGCTGGGTTTCCAGTTCCTGCTCGGCTTTGACCCGATAGGTGATATCCACGGAAATGCCTCCCAGGACGGTAGGCGCATCATCCTGATAAATAGGAAATTTATAGCTCAGCCAGTAGCGGGGGCCATCCGGACCGGGTGTGGTTTCGGTGAAAGCCAAGGGAATTTCTTTAAGCAAGACTTGCTTATCATGCTCCTGCCAGACGGCCAGTTGTTCCGGAGGCAGCAGATCCATGTCCCGCAAGCCCACGACCCGGGAGGCTGGGCGCTGGAATACATCTTCAAAATAAGCGTTGGCCAAAATGTATTTTCCGGTCTGGTCCTTGATGTACGCCAA
>JADFXS010000148.1:0-2992 GCA_015233515.1 Deltaproteobacteria bacterium
TCGTAAACAGCTCTTTGAAACAGGAGAGCCGAAGTCGTACGACCTGCGGATGGTGAAACAGAACGGTGAGCAATTCTGGGCGCATGTGGCCACTTCCGCCGCTCAGGCCGCCGCCGACGGCGCTCCCATGTGTCGTGTGGTGATAAGCGACATCACCGAGCGAAAACAGGCGGAGGAAGAAAAAGAAAAACTTCAACGCCAGCTCCAGCATGCCCAAAAGATGGAATCCGTCGGCATTTTAGCTGGAGGTATCGCTCATGAATTCAACAATCTGCTTCAAATGATCAGCGGATACGCCAGCTTGATCCTTTGGGATAAAAATCCCGAAGATCCGGAATACTCAAGTTTGAAAGCCATCGAAAAGGCAACTGAACGAGCGGCTCAACTCGTCAAGCAGCTTCTCCTGTTCAGCCGCAAGGTTGAAGTTAAGCGTCGATCAGTCGACCTCAATCAGGAGGTTGAGCAAGTACGGCAGATGCTTGAGATGACCATTCCCAAAATGATCGACATCGAGGTTAACTCGGGCTCCCACTTGTGGACTGTCTTGGCCGACCCGCTCCAAATTGAACAAGTGCTGCTGAATTTGGGGAACAACGCCGCGGACGCCATGCCGGATGGGGGAAAACTGGTCATTAAAACCGAAAACATCACCTTGCACCAGGAACTCGCGACGCACCATCCGGGAGTGGAGCCGGGCAATTATGTTCTCCTGACTGTCTCGGACACCGGACAAGGCATGGACCAGGAAACCGTGCAGCACATCTTCGACCCCTTTTTCACCACCAAGGAAATTGGCAAAGGTACAGGCTTGGGGCTGGCTTCCGTATATGGTATTGTCAAAAACCACGGGGGTTATATCACCTGTGACAGCGCGCCGGGCCAAGGGGCCAGGTTCAAGATTTACCTGCCCATTATCGCCCTGAAGGATATTCCCTTGAACAAGCCGCCGGAAAGGCAATTACCCACAGGCGGAACCGAAACCATCCTGATAGTGGATGACGAAGATGCCATCAGGGATTTTGCGTCCATGGCGCTCCAGCGTTTCGGCTACACGGTTATGACGGCCGTTAGCGGCGAGGCGGCGTTGGAAACCTTTATTACTCAGCGGGATAAGATTGATCTGATCCTCCTTGATATCGGAATGCCCGGCATGGGTGGGCATAGATGTTTACGTGAAATTCTCCAGATGGACCCCTCGGCAAAGGTGATGATCGCCAGCGGTTATTCGATCGACGATCAGGTGAAAAGCACCCTGGAAGCCGGGGCAACCGGATATGTCGGGAAGCCGTATCAGTTGAAGGACCTGTTGAACCAGGTCCGCGCCGTGTTGGACGGGCAAAAGTGAACTGAACTGATGAACATGCCGGCGAGCGCATTTCCCTTTGCTTGCCGCGAGGTTAGCGAGCAAAAAATAAACGTTCTCTTTTCTTGCCTGTCGAAGATTCCCCGCGGCCCGCTGCGGCGAGCTTCAATCTGGTCCGCCTGATTTCCGGGGGACAAGGATATGGCTTAGTTACAAATGACTATATTGCTTAACAAAAAAACCAAAAGTTCCACAAAATTCTTTTGGGTTTTCCTGGTTGTATTGATATTTATCGGACTTGGTCTGGATTTTTTCTTGCAAACCCTGTGGTCAAGGCACATCAGAGAGGAACAGGACTCCGCAACGACCATGCAGGTGGGTTCTATTCGCGCGCGATTGGAAGAATCGATTTACGCTAATCTATTGCTTGTTCACGGTGTGGCCGCGCATATTTCCATTACTCCAAATATTACCGCTGAAAATTTCGAGGCGCTAGCCAAGGAAATCATGAGGCAACCCAATATTTTAAAAATTTTGGCCGCCGCCCCGGATTTAAAAATAAATTTCGTGTATCCCAGGCAGAGTAATGAACGTGTTATTGGACTCAACTATCGAGACTTGCCAAATCAATGGGAACAGGCCAGGTTGGCGATGGAAACCGGACAACTGGTTCTGGCCGGTCCAATTGAATTGGTTCAAGGAGGTTTTGGCCTAATCGGCCGCGCACCAGTCTATGTCCGGCATGGCGCCGATTCGAAATTTTGGGGACTGGTTTCCGCGGTGTTAGACATGAATCGTCTGTTAACCGTGGTTGGAATTACCTCGAATGAGATCCCGCTGAAACTGGCGATTAGGGGAAAAGACGGCCTTGGGGCGAAAGGGGATGTCTTTTTCGGCGAAGCCGCCTTGTTTAATGAGGATCGTGAGCCGATCTTGGCGACGGTGCGTTTGCCGAACGGGACATGGCAAATGGCCGCTCTTCCTAAAAGCGGATGGCGGACCACCGACAATGTTTCCTATCTACTCCACTTTGCCATACTTGGTATTCTGCTCTTCGTAATTTTTTCCTTTTACTGGGGCCGCCAAAAACAAATACAACTGGAATTGATTCAAAAAAACCTGATTCGCGCCCAGTCAATCGCTCGGTTAGGTAGTTGGGAATGGAGTCCCGAAAAATGTCTTCTTTCTCTGTCCCAAGAAGTTTACTCCGTTTTAGGGCTGGAGCCATCGGGTGATGAAGTCGGGTTAAATGAATTTTTAAGTTATTTCCATCCGGAAGATAGAATCAAAGTCGAAAAAATGATGACGGTGGCTCGAATTGAAACTGTTCCATCCTTCAGCTTGGAAGTTCGGACTATTCCGTCAGGGGGCGGCGAACGCGTAATCACTCTGCTTGGAGAAGCCGTTGGAGACGAAGGCCATGGATACTTTGCCGGCACGGTCCAGGATATCACGGAAAAGAAACAGGCTGAAGAAACCCTGAGGTTAAGCGAAGATAAATTTCGTAGCATCTTTGCTTATTCCAATGTCGGCATAGTCGTTGCCGACTGCCGGGGGAAAATCCTTGAAGTGAATCAGACCTTTCAGCAACTTGTCGGGTACACGGATGAAGAATTGAAAACCAAAACATTCCGGGATTTTACCCATGAGAACGACCGTGCCGAAGAAGAGCTTTACTTTGACCAGCTG
>JADFXS010000148.1:3259-7008 GCA_015233515.1 Deltaproteobacteria bacterium
TTCAACCGTACGGCCCATGTTCCACTCGGTTATTCCCGAGAGGAGTTTTCCAGACTTAAAGTCTCGGATTATGAGTTTGTCGAAAGGCCGGAAGAAACTAAAGCCCACATCCAAAAGATAATGGAAACCGGCCGCGATGATTTTGAAACTTTGCACCGGCGCAAGGACAATGAAGTCAGAAATATTCTGGTCACGGTTCAGAAGGTTGACTTCGGCGGCCGCCCGGGTCTGTTAACGGTGTTTCGGGATATTACGCTGATAAAGCGCGCGGAAGAAAAACTGCGGGAAGCCCGCCGGCACGTCTATAACATATTGGAAAGCACGACGGACGCCTTCTTCGAAGTTGATGGTAATTTCAACTTGACATACATTAATAGCCGGGCCGAAGAGAGCTTGGGGTTGGATAGCCGCAAAGACCTAGGGAAAAACTTCTGGGAACTCCTCCCTCAGGCGGTGAATTCCTTTTTTCACCAGGAACTTCATCGCGCCCTGCGTGAACAACAAGTTGTTACTTTTGAAGAATATTATCCGCCTTTCAACAAATGGTATGAAGTCTGGGCCTATCCCACCCCAACAAGTCTTTCCGTTTATTTCCACGACATCACTTCTCGAAAACAGTTGCAGGAAGAGCGGGAATGGATCTTTCAGCTTTCCCTGGATATGATATGCATCGCCGGATTCGATGGCTTTTTCAAGGAACTTAACCCCTCTTGGGAACGAATCCTGGGCTGGAGTCGCGATGAACTTTTATTCAGGCCCTGGTTGGATTTCGTGCATCCTGATGATATTCAGGCCACGATCGACGCCGGACATAATTTGAAGGACGGACAGGCCATTTTATCATTCGAAAACCGTTATCAATGCAAGGACGGTTCTTATAAATGGATTTCCTGGAATACATATCCGGTTCCGGAACGGCGGATCTCCGTCGCCGTCGCTCGTGATGTTACCGAAATGATCCAAGCGCGTGAAATTCTGAAGCATGACCGTGACCAGCTCGAAATCCGCGTGCAGGAGAGGACCGCGGCGTTGGAAGAGCTCAACCGCGATCTAATCAAAGCGAAGGAAGAGGCCGAGCGCGCAAACCGGGCCAAGACGGAATTCCTCGCCAATATCAGCCATGAACTCCGCACTCCTCTTAACCCCGTAATCGGTTTTGCCGACTATTTACTGGAAACCAAGCTCGATGAAGAACAACATCGATTTGTCGTGGATATCAGGGAATCCGCCAACCGCCTTCTATATACAATAAATAACCTGATCGAACTCACTCGAATCGAGTCCAGGGGACTGGAACCGAATATTCAGCCTTTTAGCCTGAAACAAATGGTTGAAGGACTGGCCAAGGAGGCGCGGACCTGGGCTAAAAACAAGGAAATAGAGGTTGTTGCCGAAATTGGTTCCGATACCCCTCTAATCGTGGAGAGCGACCACCGATATCTCCGCAAGGTTCTCGCGGTCCTTGCCGAAAACGCCGTAAAATTCACAGACCAGGGCCGGGTGACCCTGTCCGTTGAAATCGAAAAATATGAAATCGATCGAACATTGTTGCATTTTATGGTTACTGACACGGGAATCGGCATACCGGCCGACAAATTGGAATCGCTATTTACGGATCTGACCCAGGTCGATGGCTCAATGACCCGAAATTTTGGCGGATTGGGATTAGGATTGACCTTGGCTCGGCGAATAGTGACGTGGCTCGGCGGGTGGCTGCAAGCTGAAAGTCCCGGGGGTGGCGGCTCTATATTTCACGTTTTTCTGCCCGTCGGCGAATGCTGTCGGTGGGAAGCTTGATCAAAACCAAAATAGATGACCCCCCTGTTCGCGGATGAAAGCATACCTAGACGGCGAAGTTGGGATAATCAAGAGCGGTTGAAACTCCTCGCGGCAAGCAACGAGAAATGTGCTTGCCGCCATGTTCAATCTTCCGGTCTCTCCCCGGCGGGCGCCATTTTGACCAGGCGGGGATCGAATCTGGCCAGGGGATGCACCAAATCCATTTGATGGCTCATGACCAGATCGATATCCTTATAGGCCATGGGCGCCTCATCCAGTCCGGCGGACAAAAGGGTCACTCCCCGATCGAGTAGATACTTCTTGACTTCGTCCCAGGTGAAGGCGGCGTTGGCCGCATTGCGGCTCATGCGCCGACCGGCGCCGTGGGATGCTGAACAGAGCGATTCAGCCTGTCCCAGCCCTCGTACTACATACCCTGGAGAACCCATGGAACCGGGCACAATACCAAGAATTCCTTCCCCGGCCGGAGTGGCGCCCTTGCGATGAACAATGACCGATTCGCCCCAATGCCTTTCCTTCCAGGCGAAATTGTGGTGGTTTTCCACCTCGGCCGCCGCCTCGATTCCAAGATGTCGGGCGATGTGACGATGAATGAGTTCATGATTGGCCGAAGCGTATCGCCCCATCAGTTCCATGGCTTGCCAGTATTCCATTCCTTCGGGACTTTCCAAATCTAACCAGGCCAGCTTGCTCAATTCATCGGGAAGTTCGGGATGAAGTTTAAGGGCCAACTTACAGAAATGTTCGGCGGTCAATCCTCCGGCCCCGCGACTTCCGCTATGGCTGAGCAACGCGGGATATTTCCCGGCGGTCAGGCTCAGTTCGTCACGGGGCAGGGTCAGAAGGCCGAATTCCACGAAATGATTGCCGCTGCCGCTGGTTCCCAGCTGCGCCCAGGCCCTGTCCTTTAGCTTGGCCGTGACCGGAGAAAAGGACCAGTCTTCGTCCATGACCGGATGTTCCCGCCTTTTCCTGAAGGTGGCGCCCACCCCGAAACGCGTTTCATCCTCCAAGGCTTTGACCAGGCGCTGGGAGTCGTTGACCAGGATTTCGGCCGGCTGATTGAAAACAGAAAGCTTCATGCGGCAAGCTATATCCACGCCTACCGCATAAGGGATCACCGCCTCCCTGGTCGCCAAGACACCGCCGATAGGCAGGCCGTACCCGACATGGGCGTCGGGCATCAGAGCCCCGGCCAACGAAACGGGCAGACGACAGGCCCGGTTCATCTGTTCCACGGCCATGGTGTCAAGGTCATTGCCCCAGGCTTTCCAGGGGGCCGGCGCCGTCCTTGGTTCATATGAATTCAAAATCACGCCTTTTTCTATCACCGCCTCGGCCAGGGGCCGAAAAAGGGATGGCCAAGGTATCGATCAGGGTCTCCGGCCAGGGATCTTACGGAATTATTGAATGTTTCCAGATCTATGCCTTGTATGAGCGCCTCCCGGATCATCTTAAGCGCCATGGTCACGGGTTCTCCCCGGGGCAGGCCAAGTTTTATCAGGTCATGGGCTTTCATTTTTTTCTCCAAAATCAAAGGCCGATGATCCAGGCCTTTTCGCGGTAAGGTTTCACCATGAAGTCCACATCCAGGAACTGTCGGATAACCTCTATGTTGGTCAAGGTGTGCAGCGTGGGCCGCATTGTCAGATAACTTCCGCCGCCGGCCAGGGCCAGGTAGATCAACAACTGATCGGCCAAGTGGCCGCCCACCGGGACGTCGGCCTCGAGATACTCACGCGCCTCATTGGCCGCCTGGTCGGCCACGTTTTCGGCGAGCCGCCCTTTTTGTCCAAATCCGGTTACGATCTCCGTGACCAGTTCACTCTCCATCTCCAGGAAAAGCACATTTCCCGGTCCTGGTGAGTTTTCCACCCGTTCCCAACAAAGTTCTCCGGATTCTGCCGGGGCGGGATGTATACCCTGCTTTATGCGGCGCGCGGCAGGGA
>JADFXS010000149.1:0-3520 GCA_015233515.1 Deltaproteobacteria bacterium
CCAATCTTCCTGGCGCCGATGCGGTTGGCAAAAGCGGCGATTTCCTCCACCCGAGTCAGCCGGCCATAGTAAGTACCTTCAATGTCGGCGGCGGAAATAGAAATCTTGGAGACTTCGGGATCATCGCGGTAGATGCTTTTGAGTTCCTCTATCTCTTTCTTTTCCTCGGCCTGAGTCAGGCAGAATTCCGGGAAACTCGAAGTTTGCCGGTAGCAGTTGAGGGACGAGCAGTCTCCGCAGTTAAAAGCTTTTTTTCTTTTTGCCATGATAAATCTCCGTGTCGTGTTCAGATACTTGCCCCGGTACTACGCACCTCGCCGGTTTCTATGGCCAGAATTTGATCGGCCCATCCCGCCGCCCATTTTCTCAGATCGTGGAAATTCAAGGGTTCGGGTGTCCTGGATTCCGTATGTTCGGCAATCCTGTCCGCCAGATTCCGGTAAACCTTGGCCTGATCCGAATCGGGGAAAGCCTCGATAGTCGTCTTGCCCTGCAATTCAGCTTGAGTGACGAGAATGGAACGCGGCACATACTCCATGACCCGGGTGTGGGTGCGTTCCACGAAATCGTCTATAATATGCCTGGCATACGGAGTATTGATGGAGTTGGCGATCACTCCGCCCAACAACGCCCCTCCTTGGTTCGAATATTTTTTTATCCCGGTGAATAAGTTGTTGGCCGCGTAAATAGCCATGAAATCGGAAGACGAAACCGTAAAAACATGCTCCGCGATTACTTCCCGCACCGGAACGGCAAATCCACCACAGACCACATCCACCAGGACGTCATAAATGACAAAATCCAGATCCAGGGCTTCGAATATTTTCTGCTGCTTAAGCAGTTCAACGGCGGTGATTATGCCTCGTCCGGCGCAACCGACTCCCGGGGACGGGCCTCCGCCCTCAACACAGTAAACCCCATGAAATCCGGAAAAAATCAGGTTGTCGATCTTGATGTTTTTCTTCTCCCGCAACGTATCGAGAATAGTGGGTATATACTCGCCGCCCCGCAGGGTTACGGTGGAGTCGCTTTTCGGATCACAGCCGATCTGCATGACCTTGTAGTTAGCCAATGATAATGCCGCGCTGATGTTGGAGGTCGTGGTTGATTTGCCTATGCCGCCTTTGCCGTATATAGCGATTTGTTTCGGTTTTTTGATCATGATTCTCCTTGAGTTTATTTCAGGTAAATAAATCGCCTTAACGCCCGCAAACTCCTTAGCGCATCATCGATGGAAGAACTCATGGTGAAGGCGAATATCTGGCTGCCAACCAAGGCCTTTATGGCTCCAGGTCCGATTTTTGTCGCCACAACCCCGCTGCAATCGGTTATATGCTGAAGAACCTGCTTCATGGGCTCATCACTACCTGGCGGACTTTCATTCACTGGAGATATCTCGCGTAGCTCGAGAAAATCATGTCCGTCATCGCGCAGGCGATAAATTCTGAAAGATTGAGCCCGGCCGAAATGCTCGTTCACGGTTACTCCATCGCTGCTGGCCACCGCGATTTTCACGTTCAAGTTTTTTTTCCCGGTTCGAGGCGGTGTCGGGTCAAGAGCAAGAGGCCCGGCTCGGCTGCCCAAGGTTCCAACTTCAGGCACGGGAACAAGAGGTCGATTATTTCTTTTATTCTTTTCTTTTCGCGTCGGTCGCCCCGATAAAATGCTCGGTGAGTTCGGCATAAACTTTCTCCGTATCCTGTAGCCAAATCATAAATAAAAAAGGCCAAGGTGCATGTCCCGTGGGAACAGAAACCTTGGCCTCCGGTTTTCCAGTCAGCCGATCGACAATTCCTCGCGCTGAAAAACAGTGCGATTTGAAGATAAGTTACAACACTTTCCGGCTACGCGTCAATATAAATCTACTATTTCTACCATGCAAATAGATTTTTGTGACCCGAGTCATTCTTGAAAAAAAGGTCAAGCTCGTTATCAATCGGCCAACGGCCGTATTCCCGCGCCGCCGCCACCAGGGCGTGAACGTTTTCCGGCGGTGTATTAATCGGCAGGGCGCAGCCCAGGCCAAGAATGTATCCCTTGGGGCTGCCGCCCCCTTTGACCAGACACTCCAAGACGTTGGTGCGCACATCGTTCGTTGTGCCCATGACCATGGTGGCGGTGGGACGGATATTTCCGACTAAGGCCACCCGATCGCCGACTGCGTCTCGAGCTTCCGCTAAATCGATCTCATCATCCAGGCTCAACACCCGTGCCCCGGTGTCGGCCATTTCCCGCCAGATCCGGGACGTTTTACCGCAAATATGCAAGGAAGGCGGGACACCGGCGAATTCCGCAAGGCGAGTGACCAGCTCCTTCAGATAAGGAAAGGCAAACTCCTTGAATTGCCCGGGGCTGATCAATGTTCCCGAAGCGACAGGATCCGCCAGGCCGATCGCCGCGCCAAGCATATAAGCCGCTCGAGCAAAGGGAAATATGCTATCGGTGGCAAAACGCAGCAGGTTGTGAACAAATTTCGGATCGCGGTGCAAGTCGCGCAGGAAGTGTTCCGGACCGCGAATGTTGGCGGCCGTGGTGAATGGACCGGCCGTGGTCAGGGAAACCGGGACTTGATTACCGACCTCATTCAAGACGATGGAGGCCGCTTCTAAAAACAACGGCAATCGACCGTCCCGTTGGGGGTCGGGGATACGCAGACGTTCCAAATCATGGGCGTCTTTCAGCGCATAATCGGCGAGATACGCGGTGTTGTCCGGGAAGGCCAGACGACTGCCGGCGGCCTCGGCAATACCGGTCAAACCCGGCCCGGTGTTGATCAAATCCATACCGTAGGTCCGCCAGGCGGTGAGCTGCCCCAGGGACATGAGTTTGGCCGATGTTTGATATTCTCCCACGGATACTCCGATCACTCGCGCCGCATGGTCGCTCATCAGCAGGTTGACCGGAATCCGGTCGTATGGCTGGCCGGTAAGGGCGCAGATAGTTCGTTGCCTGGAGGTCATGGTTTCCTTGAAAGCCGCGGTCATGACTTGAACCACCTTTCCATCCGTCGTAGTAATAATTCAGTGATTAGAAGCACAGCCGCCGATCAAGCCCACGGCATCGGCACGGCACTGACGGCAGTCCCGGAATTGGGCGATGATATTTTCGTTGGCCGCCCGCATCGTTTCCAAATATTTTTCCGACGGTGGTCGGGCAGTGGCCAGTTCCGCCTGGGGAATGAGCGGCATAATGTTCATCAAATCAGCTCCAAGGTCACGAACCTTTTTAGCGATCAAGGGAATCTGATCATCATTGCAACCTGGAATCAGCACCGTGTTGACTTTGATCACCAATCCCAATTCGGCGGCTAAACGAAGACCGTGTAATTGATTTTCGATGAGAACCGCCGCCCCTTCAAGGCCGGCATAGTAATGCCCGTGGTATCCGACATACCGGTAAATTAAGGCTCCGATCCGGGGATCGAGTGCGTTGATGGTCACGGTTAAACTGTGCAGCTTGATTTCCGCCAACTGTCGGATCTTTTCCGGCAGCAGCAGACCATTGGTGCTCATGCAGAACA
>JADFXS010000149.1:3542-4001 GCA_015233515.1 Deltaproteobacteria bacterium
CGGAAGGTTTCAAAAGTCTCTTCGTTGGCCAACGGGTCGCCGGGGCCGGCGATTCCGATCACCTTGATGACCTTGGCCAGCCGATGGTCCGCCATGGTGTCGCGAACCTGGCCCAAAGCCTGCTCCGGAGTCAACAACCGACTTGCCACCCCCGGGCGCGATTCGTTGGCGCAGTCGTGTTTGCGAACGCAGAAAGCGCACTTGATATTGCAGCGTGGCGCCACCGCCAGGTGCATCCGTCCGTTTTGGAAACGGTTTCCCCCAAAACAGGGATGACCGCGCCTGACTCTCATCCTGTCGCACTCAGTCATGGGTATGTCCCTTAAAACCGAGGCCCGGAAGCTGGTTAATTTTTGCCTTGCTTATTCGGCTAGTTATTGAGCTGCACCAGACCGCGGGGACCTTCACCGCGCACTTGCGGCCAGGCTCAACCCCGTTGCCCGGAGCTTCGCTCGGCAG
>JADFXS010000149.1:4114-6965 GCA_015233515.1 Deltaproteobacteria bacterium
ATGATATCGATCCCATCTCTTATCAATCCTCGGGTGTATGCGGCTATCTTCCGGGTATCGCCTTGTTCCAGCATGTATGTGCTGACATTGCCCATCACTTTCAGGCCGGGAAACTCTTCCTTGAGATGTTTCAAGTTGACCAGGGCGTCGGTGCTGATCGCGTTGGCGTGCAGTTCGGGAATAAACGATTTGACCGCCCGGAGACGACCGCAGATATGCACGATAACCGGGGCGCCAAAACCATGGATACGATCCGCGATTTTGTTGAGATACGGCAAGGCGAACTCCTTGAACATGCGGGGTCCCAGGATTTCTCCGGTGGCCGTCGGGTCGCCGATGGAGATCAATGTCACGCCGTGATCGATCATCCGTCCGGCCAGGGCGATCAAAAGGTCGCTGACGTAATCCACCACCCGATGAGCGCTGGACTTCTCCTTGTGCAAGCTTTTGAGAAACGTTCCGGGCTCGATGAGGGAAGCGGCCGTGCTGATCGGTCCGGTCAAATTTCCGATCACCGGCAGATCAAGGTGGTTGCCGGAGAGATGGCGCGCGGCCTGAAGCACTTCCGGGATGCGGCCACTCGCCAACATGGCCTTGATTTCCCGGAATTTAACGCTGGAGGCCGAGGAAAAAGCCTCGAATTCGATCTTCGGTTCGCAGGACAACGTCCCATAATTGATGTCACTCCCCAGCACTTCGGCTTCCACGGTCATGCAGAAAGGAATGCCTAGGTTCTCAAAACCGGTATGGTCGCTGATATCGCCGGCCAAAGCGGCCATAAGTTCTCCTTGATGATGCGCCGCCGGCAACGTGTTTCCCGTCTGGTTCATGATTTGCACAATCGCGGCGTTCATCATGCCGCCGGTACAAATTACCGGCGGACGATCCACCGGCTGGGAGTTCAACACTCGTAACAAGCGTTCCCTCGGACTCAACGAACTCATGCGTCTCTCCTGCTCAGCTTTTCCGGCGCAACCGGCCAACCGATCTCGGTTACGGCATCCATCATGGCTTGAATATTGGCAAAAGGGGTCTCGGTCGGCAAGCTGCAGCCCGAAGCCACGATAAAGCCTTGCGGTGAATCCCAGGCTTCCGTCACACAGTCGTAAACCGCCCGACGCACATCGGCCGGCGTCCCCAGCAACATGATTTCCGACGGTTTGACGTTACCCATGAGACGCACCCGATGGCCGACCGAGTAGTTGGCGCGGACTAAACTGGCGTCATTGTCGATGCTGAGACAGTCGGCCCCGGCTTCGGCCATGTCTTCCCAGATTTTTTCCGTTTTTCCGCAGATGTGTAGGGTCACTTGCTTGCCGCGCCGATGGATGAACTCGATCAATCGTTTCAAATAAGGATAAGAAAATTCCCTGAACAGACGCGGTCCGATCACCGTGTTGGAAGACATGGGATCGGTAAGGCTGGGCGTGCATCCGGCTTCGATGATCGCTTCGGCATAACGGAGGGCCGACTCCAGGGTCAATTCACACAGCCGATGCACCGCTTCAGGGTTCTTGATAGTCAGCCGCACCAAACTTTCAGCGCCGATTAAAAAGGAGGCGGTAGTGAAAGGACCGGTGACCGCTCCGGTGACAGGCGCTTCTTGACCCACCGTTTCGACCACCCGTTTCATCGCGTCCAAATGATCAGGGAGATGGCCGTCTTTAAGAGGATCGACAGGTTTCAGGTTTGAAATATCCTGAATATCGGCAATGGCCGGTTTTTCGAGATAAGCGGTCTCATCCTCCGGGTAATGTATCGTGGCGCCCATGGCTTCGGCCAAGGTATAAAGGTCGGTAAAGACGCGAATGACATCGTAACCGAACTTCCGATACGCCGCGATCTGAGCTTCGGCGATCAATCGTCCATTGCCGCGAAGCCGGGAAACCGGCACACCGATTACTCGGGCGGCGGTATTGCCAATAATCGGCACGCATGGCAAGCGATCTATACTCCAACCCCGGTTATAGGCGGCGAATCGGGCCAGCGGTTTCATGGCGTATTTCGTCGGCATCTCAGGCGACTCGCACGAGTTCGCGCGCCACTTCGACCGCTTCAGTGGCATTGATCGCATAACCGTCGGCGCCGATTTGCTTGGCAAAGCTGAGGGAAATCGGCCCGCCGCCGATTATCACCTTGAAATTATCGCGAATATTTTCTTGTTCCAACAACCGGACCACTTGTCCCATACCATCCATGGTCGTGGTCATCAGCGTCGACAAGGCAATGATGTCCGCTCGGGCCTCGCGGGCGATGTTTACAAAGTGTTGCGGCGGCACGTCACGCCCCAGATCGATCACTTCAAAACCACCGGTCTCCAACATGATCCGCACCAGATTTTTGCCGATATCGTGAGTGTCGCCCTCAATGACTCCAATGACGACTTTGCCGGTTTTTACTCCAACCTTTTTTAGCTTCGGCTTAAGGACATCCAATCCGGCGTCCATGGCATCCGACCAAACCAGCAGCTCGGGAATAAAATATTCTTCTTCCTCAAACAATCGTCCGGCGCGAGTCATACCGTCCGCCAGCCCATGCTGAATGGCCTGATAAGCATCCACCCCCTGGGCCAAGGCTTCGTAAGCGGAGGAAACGGTGCGTTGTTCGTCCATCTCGACGACGGAGTCGGAAAGCGCCTGGTAATGTTCCTCAAACGTTCTATCAACCATGATCATGCTCCTTGCCTTTTCTTAACGCTGGATAGTTAAAGAACACGGCTTTGGGCTGCCGATTCAGAGTTTGCGGTTACTCCGTCGGTGATTCGCCATATCGGTCCGCAACGGGATAAAGCCGCCTGCCGGCCTAAATCCACCATCAAATCGCGGATAGGGTGCGTAAATCCCTGGCGAAA
>JADFXS010000150.1:0-2203 GCA_015233515.1 Deltaproteobacteria bacterium
AAAATCAACGCCGCCGGAAACGGCATGATTTTTTCGACTTATCTTGGCGGGTCCGGTGACGAAATCGGCTATGGCGTAGCCGTTGATTCGGCTGGAGGCGCCTATATGACCGGCAATACCAAATCCTCCAATTTCCCCACGGTTAACGCCATCCAGAAAACTTTTAAAGACGGCGGCGATGACGCCTTTATCGCTAAATTTACTTTTACTTACACTATTACCGCGACCACCGGCGTCGGCGGAAGCATTTCACCTATCGGCGCGGTGAGCGTGGCCCCAGGCGCGAACCCGCTTTTCAGCATTTCGCCGAACAACGGTTTCAAGGTCCAAAACGTGGTGGTGGATGGTGTCTCCCAAGGCGCCATAACCAGCTACACCTTCACCAACGTGGCGGCCGACCATGTCATCAGCGCCACCTTTGAGGCCGGCTTCGGCCCAAGTTACATTATTACCGCGACTGCCGGCGGCGGTGGAAGCATTACTCCTTCCGGCAAGGTGAACGTAACCCAAGGCGCGAGCCAGACTTTCACCATTACGCCGAACTGGGGTTACGCTGTGCAAAAGGTAATGGTGGACGGAGTCTCCCAGGAAGATATAATCAGCTACACCTTCACCAACGTGACGGCCGATCACACCATCGACGTGACCTTCTCATATTCCGAAGGAAAAGGCGGTATCGGCGGCGGCTCCGGTTGTTTTCTTTCCGGTCTTTTGGCCCCCTGATCTCGGCGCCGGAGTCGGATTACGCCCTTAGGGACAAGGGGCGTGAGCGGCGACTTAAACCCGGATTTTGCAGTCGCCTTCCGCCGCGGTACCGCACTGCCGGCTGCCTTTGCCTTGATTTGCCGAGGGGCGTGATAACGGGTCAGAGCAACAAGCGCGGGAAAACATTGATTTTGTTGAACCGGGCAAGGAGAGGGGGGTAACCTCGTAACTAGATCGCATTCTCCGCAGCTTGTTGTGGTGAACTTCAATCCCGAGGTCCTCATTCTGGGAGGGTTTTCCTCTGAAAGCTGATATATAAGACAACACGGAGTTCGCGAAGAAAAAAACTCCGTGAACTCCGTGAAAGTTATGGGCAAGTCTTATGTTTTTTTATCCTGAAAACGGAATGGGCAAGCCCGGGATAGCAACGGATACTTTGTAGATCATGCGCTGAAAGCCTTCGGTGATGAACAGGGTCTTATTATCCGGACCGCCAAAACGTGCGTTGTCGGTGCCGAGAGCCCCCGGATCGGGGACATCGATCACTTCGATCACTTCACCGAGGCGCGGTTCGACCACGAACACCTTACCATAGCCGAAGTGGCCCACATACATATTGCCTTCGACATCCATGCCCATGCTATCGGGGCCCATACCCCCGCTGAAATAAGTCATGGCATGCAAAAATACGTGTGATTTTCCGCCGTCGACCAGGAACGCACGCAGGATACGGTTCTGACCGAACTCGCAGACATAAATGTACTGCTCGTCGGGCGACAGCAGAACACCATTGGGAAACGCCAAGTGCTCCATGAATGGGTCGAGTTGACCCGTCTGAGCATCCCAGCGATATACCGTGCCTACAAGGTTGGATACACTGGTCCCCCATGGGTCGCTAAAGAAGATATTCCCCTTCGAGTCGATGATCAGATCATTCGGACCGTTGAACTTCTTTCCTTTATAGTCCCCTACGATCACCTCGGCCTTCTTGGTTTTGGGATCCAAGGAAACAATCCCCATGTCGCGATGCGCAATCAGCAGGCGCTTCTCTTTGCTATCGTAGATCATGCCGTTGGGTCCCATCAGACCGCCCGGCGCTCCGATATCATAGAACTGCTCGTATTCACCGTCCATCGTGACCCGCGAAATCCAACCCGCTTCAATTTCGACGAAATACAAATAACCATCATCAGGACAATAAGCCGGTCCTTCAAGGAAGCCCTTGCCGGGTATTTGTGCCAATTTTTCGACTTCACCTAGTCTTATCTTCATAGACGTCTCCTCTCATGCACGGTGTGTTAGATTGCATTAAGTTCCCCTGACGGTTCGTATACGGGTTATTCGCCTCCTTTCAGATAGTGTATCTCTTCTTTTATTAATGATGGATTGTTCTGGACATTTGAACATGCAGGCGAGCGCATTCCCTGTAGCTTGCTTCAGGGAGCTTCAATTCATCCGTTGTTTTATTCTCTAAAGTCATATTTGATTAGAAACTTTA
>JADFXS010000150.1:2244-6958 GCA_015233515.1 Deltaproteobacteria bacterium
TTAGGAGCCAATGATTTTCCCTTTTGGTGAACACCTTTTTGTGTGATGTAACGAGTCATTCCACCGTCGGCCTTAAACCTCCAACCTGCCAAGCTCCTGTCTTGCAGGCTATGTGGCCGCTAATTTTCGGATTGGGAGCCCAATTGTTTGCGTCCCTTTGCATCGGCTCGGTTATGTGCATTATTTCGGACAATATCCAATATCTCGAACAAAAATTATCAAAGATGTTTGGTGAGATCAAGAACAATTTGTTAGTAGTCCTGATTTTTCACCTATGATTGGAAAGAAAAATTATGTTCGGTATGTAGGTCACTGTTCGAAATTTCGTCAATAACTTCTTTACAGCCGAACCCAAGTCGGGTATATTAATGGTAAGCAGGTGGTCGACGTCCCATGCCCGAAGGAAACCATCGCCACGATGTGCACATTATCCGAATACACGAACTGCCAGGACTCTCAAACACATGAGCCGAAGATCGTATGGGCCTGATATTCCCGTGTTGCTCAGTTTACCGTGAGGAAAACGCCGGGATCAGAGCCAGGATGCCGGGCCACTCATGCTAACCGGACCGTATGACATCGGATAACTTGATAAATTAGATCGCAAACCCCTCTCTATGCCTTGGTCCGGCTTCCACCCGTCGGCTCAGGGCAGGCCCTCAGCGCTCGGAGGGCTGGCTCGGCCCATTCCCATGACCCCGCTTTTCGAGAAGAGGGGTCCAATTTGAGAATCCAGTTAGAGAAAAGAAAAACATGCCTCGCGAAATACCCGCCATCAAGCGCGCCTTTGACGTTCTGGAGCTTTTTCTGAAAGAGCCGCGGCCGATGACCGTCCCGGAGATAACGGCCCGGCTGAACCTCCCCAGAACAACGGCGCATGAGATCGTCAACACCATGGTGAGTACTGACTACCTTCGCCGGGATGACGTCCACACTAACAAGGTTTTCCTGGGATTTAAGCTTTTCGAGTTGGGTGGCATTTACGCCGCCAACTTTGACTTGATCGCCGAAGGCCGCCGGATGGCGGCGGAACTTGTCGATATCTGTGACGAGACCGTGCAAATGGCGGTTCGAGAAGGCAGGGAAACCATTTTCATCGCCAAGGTGGACTGTTCGAAGGCCGTCCGGCTTGTTTCGACCGTCGGCTCACGGCTGCCCGCCCACTGCACGGCGGTCGGAAAGATGCTTCTCTCCAGCCTGACCGAAACAGAGATCATCCAATTGTACGGCGATCAGGATTTGTTACAGAAGATGCCCGCCAACAGCATCACCTCCATTTCCAAGCTGCTTCAGGAATTGGAGACCGTCCGTCGGCGAGGCATGGCCTATGATGACTGTGAATCCAACGTGGATATCCGTTGCGTGGCCGCTCCAATCTACAACCACAAAAATGAGATGCTCGCGGCCATGAGCATTTCGGTGCCGGTAACCCGTATGAACATGAGCAAGCAAGATGAGCTGGCAAGCTTGATCTGCAAGGGAGCGGAAGGGCTTTCCCGGCGTCTTGGTCGTGGGCTCTGAACACATCTGAGGAGCGAGGGGACTGCGGGTACGCCGGATTCTAGAACCGGCCTCTGGACATCCCCAATTCCAGGCAACTCTCTCCCTCCAAGACTCCATTCTTAAGTCTACAAATTTTGAGCGCACTGGTGTTTATGAAAGAACGCCCGATCCCGATCATCTGCCGTGGCGGCGACAGCGGAGCCAGGCGCAGCGAGGCGGAGTCGCCGCCCCCGGTTGGATGCAAACCAACTCAATACTTACATAGTTTGGTAGTGGAACAGACGAGGGCAGGTTTAGGATCTCTCTTCCAAAAAGCGGAGGTTATCCCATTACACAGGAGAGCCCATAATCAATAGCCCCTAAAAAAGTTTTCCCGGAGTTGGAGGCTCCGGGAGGAAGTTGTGTCCGCTGGTTGTGTCCAGCATGGTATGTGAATTTACGCTAGGCGTAACTATTTGATTTTTTGGCGTCCCCAGTCGGATTTGAACCGGCGTCGCCGGCGTGAAAGGCCGGTGTCCTGGACCAGGCTAGACGATGGGGACGTCTGTTTGGTGGGCCGTGCTGGGATCGAACCAGCGACTCTCTGCTTAAAAGGCAGATACTCTACCCCTGAGTTAACGGCCCAACACGGGTGACCCAAACTCGAAACCGCTTTTTAAGTCCCCGAGACTTTTTTGTCAAGCATTATTTCTGAATAAATTAATAATTATTGAAGCCCATTTGATCTTATGTATAAATATTTTTATTATTGAGTAGTTACAAGATCAGATCGGCTGAAGTCTCCTCGTTCCACTCGGACCGCCAAGTCCTTGATCGCCTCCGCGGCCTTCTCCACTCCGATGCCGTCCACGAGAATCAAAGCTCCGGTACTGAGCAGCACCGGGGCAAGACGGGACAGCACCGTCGTATCGCCCTGAAAGCGGGCTTCATCCAAAATTCTGTCTATGGTTTCGAAAATAGCCTGGGCCACCCATTCGGTAGCTTCTGTTTCTTGCATAATAGTTTCACCTGTCCATGATTATAATGATGTTTGTAATGATAAAACGCTTTGAGGTAATTGCCAAACCGCCCTTTTGGCCCAGCTCTTTGCCGGGCTCGATTTTGAACATGCGGGCGAGCGCATTCCCCGCAGCTTGCCGCGGGGAGCTTCAAGTCCTCAAAATACGTCAGTATTCCTACGGCTTCAAAGTCTCGCCCTTCTCAGTC
Organism: Deltaproteobacteria bacterium; assembly: GCA_015233515.1. Next base: position 4,954 of record JADFXS010000150.1, read on the forward strand.
TGGGCCAAAATTACTGGTTTTGGCCATCACCTCACCTTGGAATCAAACCGACCGCAAGAGCAAGCCATAGCTTTTTTCAGGAAATAATCAGCCCTGAAGCTGCTCAGATCCTTCACGGGACTGTATTCTTAATATCGGTGTCGGTCTTTTTAAAGTAGCTTGTCCAGATCATCCAAATCCAAATCCAATTCGTCCGAATTCTTCCCCGGGGAGGCCTCGGTCGGTGCTTGTGGTTGGACCTTGGCCGGAGCAGTCGATTTGGACTTATCTTCCTTGGATGAAGTCTTGGTCGTAACGGCAACCGTGGCGCCGGGTGTTGACGGAGCTGCCTTGGGTGTGGCGACCGGAGTTTTGGAGATGACTTTTTCCTCTTCAGCCGCCAAGGCCTGCGCGAGAGGCTGGGTGGCCGCCGGAGGCTTGGATTCACCTTTTGGTTTTTCTTGGCGAACAGCGGCTTGAGGCGTCGGTTGAGATTCAGTTTGATGTTCCATGATCAAAGTTCCAAGGTCGTCCAAATCGCCTAAGCTCTCTTCCGCCGCCGGTTTGGGAGTCTTTGGTTGGGCGGCCGGCGGTGGAGCCGGTGGAGTGGCCCTTGGTTGGGATTCACTTTTGGGGGTTGGCAGAGGTGGTTTCGCCACATCTGTAGGTGACGGCGTTTTTTCGGCCTGGCCCTTGAATGTTTCCTGGTCCTGTGGTTGAAAACCATCTACCAATTGGAACCATTCATAATGCTCCTTCCAGACGGCCGGAGACTGCCGCAGGGGAAACAGCATCGGATTTGAGATATGGCCTTGGGTCCAGGCGTTTTGAAAATAAAGATATTTTTGGCGGTCCTTGCCTCTAAGAATCCCAGCGGTTTCCGTTACCCATTGATCAATATGCACAAGTCCATCGGTCATTATTCGGTCCTCCTGGGAACCGTATAGTGTGCAAAGGATTATTTACCCTCATCATATCCGAGGATCTAGGTCCGGTCAAATAAGAAGAAGCTTTTTCGCGGACATCCGTGTTCTTGAATATGCCGGCGAGCACATTCCGCGCATGTCGAAAATTCCTCGCCGCCCGCCGCGGGGAACTTCAATAATTTATCATACGCCGGACCGTTTACCTCGAGTTTCTTCGCGGTTAATGGACTTAAGCCCGGATTTCAACCAAGTGTGGAAAAGCCCCTTCCGGTCAGCGACCGTCCGGGGCTTGGTTAATCTGTGAGATTGAGCTAATTATATCCGCGAATAGTGTTATCAAGGAATCGATAGAGTATGTCCGGTGCGCAACAATTGAGCTGAGTTTAAATGATTGGCTTGCAGTAAGCTGGACGGTGTAACACCGAAACGCTGGGCCACATTATAAATGGTATCGCCAGGTTTGGTTTGATAATTTTTACTCGGCTTTATATTTTTGTTGGCGGCTTGAGGGGCGGCCCCGCGGGTGATTCGTCCCGAGAGATTGGCCGGCTGACGAGGGGCGGCCGTCTGAACTGTAGGCGCGGTAATCCGACGGTACGTATTCGCCTTGTTGGCCATCGGGGCTGCGGCGTTTTGTGCTTTTTGGGCTTGGACTTTGGCTACCGCCGCTTCCACGCTGCTAGCCTGGGAATCCGCCGTCGCGGCTAGGGCCGGTTCCGCTGACGCAACCATTACCGCGGATGTGGAAGGTTTCATCTCGCTTCTCGTCGGCCCAAAAACAGCTTCAGCTTGTTTCATGACAGATTCTTTTTGAGCTTGAGGCAGTGGGGCGGCCGTTGGATCGTCCAATACGCGACGTGCCTCGATAAATCTATTTTTTTGGTAAATTTCTCCTGTGGACGCTTCCTCAACCCGGCCGCTGGCGTTGGAACAATGAATATATTTGCCGCCGCCGGTGTAAAGGCCCACGTGAATGGAGCGAGCCGCCCGGTTATGCCAATATAAGACTAAATCGCCCGGACGCAAATCGTTGCTTTTTATGCCCGTTCCGGCGGCTACCTGTTCTTGGGCCGTTCGCGGCACGGTAATGGAGTGCTGAG
>JADFXS010000151.1 GCA_015233515.1 Deltaproteobacteria bacterium
AGATATTCATCCCAACTATAATATCGTTCAAGCCAGCTGTGCTTGCGGTAATGAGTTCGAAACCGGATCCACGGTTAAAAGCATCAAGGTGGAAATCTGCAGCGCCTGCCACCCGTTTTATACCGGCAAGCAGAAGCTGATCGACTCCGCCGGGCGAGTGGAAAGATTCCAACGGAAATACGGCGACACCAAACCCAGCACCGGCAAGGCCAAAAAGGTTAAAAGCACGGACGCCGTCGAAGATCTGGCTGAATAGTCCGACTTCGGTCCGTTACGGCTACAGGTGTATGCTACTGACAGATAAAATTAATGTGGGCGGCCAGGCGGTCCTGGAAGGAGTGATGATGCGCTCCCCCAAGGCGCTAGCCGTGGCCGTTCGTAAGTCCAACGGTGAAGTGGTCCTCAAGGAAACTCACTGGCGATCTATAAGCGCCAAGTATAAGTGGATGGGATGGCCCTTTTTCCGGGGAGTAGTGGTTTTATTCGAATCTCTGGTCAATGGGATTGACGCCTTGACCTTTTCCGCCAATCAGGCTTTGGACGAAGGGCAAGGCGAGGAACAGATGGGAACATGGGCCATGATCGGCACCATCGCGGTCGCCTTGGGCTTGGCCGTGGCCTTGTTTGTCGTTCTTCCTCATTATGCGGCCATGGCGATCGGACGCTATAGCCCTCTGGCTTTTGGCGTGGATTCCTTGATTTTCCATCTGATAGATGGTGTGATCAAACTGGCGGTTTTTCTGGGTTATGTCTGGGTAATCGGCCGTATGAAGGACATCGCCCGCGTGTTCGAATATCATGGGGCGGAACATAAATCCATCTATACCTATGAAGCCGGGCGCGAATTGACCGTGGCGAACGCCCGCGAATATTCCACTTTGCATCCTCGTTGCGGCACTGCTTTCATGCTGGTTGTGCTCATGATCAGCATTTTCCTGTTCGCCGTGGTTTTTCCTTTTTTAACGCCTCATGGCCAAACCATTAGCTGGGTTTGGCATGTCTTTTTTGTCGGAGTTAAAATCATATTGCTTTTCCCCATTGCCGGCGCGGCTTATGAATTGAACCGGTACGCCAGCAAGCACATGGATGCCTGGTTATTCAAAGTCGCGGTCGCTCCGGGACTGTGGGTTCAGAAATTGACTACCCGGGAACCTTCCGACGATCAGATTGAAATTGCGATCATAGCTCTCAAGAAGGCCTTGGCCATTGAAGAGGCTCAAAACGAAACCTTTCAACCGGCCAATTGACTCATCCCATGTTTTTAACTCTGACTGATATAGAATCACGATATCAACAGCTGGAAGCCGACCTCTCTCAGCCGGAGATCATCAAGGATCAGAAACTATTCCAGCGAACCGCCAAACAGCATGCCGAACTCGGCAAAGTTGTCGCGGCTTATCGGCGTTTAAAAAAACTTCGGGTTGATTTGGCGGAAGCACAAGAACTGCTCAAAGATGCCGACGACGAAATGCGCCGTATGGCCAAGGACGAGATCGACGATCTGACGGTCAACGTCCAGACCACGGAACATGAGCTTAAACTTTTGCTTCTCCCGAAAGACCCAAACGACGATAAGAACGTAGTTTTGGAAATAAGGGCCGGCACCGGGGGGGATGAGGCCGCTTTGTTTGCTTCCGACCTGATGCGCATGTATGGTCGGTTTGTGGAGAAACGGAACTGGCGGATGGAAGTTCTGTCCTCCCATCCCACCGGTAGTGGTGGATTCAAGGAAATCATCCTGTTAATCGAAGGTGACGGAGTCTACAGCCAGCTCAAGTACGAGAGCGGCGTTCATCGTGTTCAGCGAGTGCCGGTGACTGAGTCCCAGGGCCGGATTCATACTTCAGCCGTGACCGTGGCGGTACTGCCTGAAGCTGAAGACGTCGAGGTGGAAATCAAACCGGAGGAAATCCGGGTTGATGTGTACAGGTCTTCCGGGCCTGGCGGCCAGAGCGTAAATACCACGGATTCGGCCGTGCGCGTCACTCACGTGCCCACCGGACTGGTCGTCACCTGTCAGGACGAAAAATCCCAACACAAACACAAGGCCACAGCCCTCAAAGTCCTACTCGCTAGACTCCTGGACATGAAAAAGGCCGAACAGCAGGATAAGATCAGCGAGGAACGTCGTGGTCAAGTCGGTACGGGCGACCGCAGTGAACGAATCCGCACCTATAACTTCCCCCAAGGCCGCATGACCGACCACCGTATCGGACTGACTCTGTACCGCCTGGATACGATCATGGAAGGGGACATTCAAGAAATCATCGCGGCCCTTGGAGCTTATTACCAGTCGGAAGCCTTGAAAACCTTTTAGAATGGTGGATGATTATCGGTGGCGGAACATACTCCAACCATTTCATCGGCCCCGGATTTATCGACCATATCGGATGAACTGTTTTCTTCTCCTTTCTCTAGTGCTTGCCTCATATAATCAATGACCGGCCGCACCCCGACCAAAACCGGACCACAAGAGACCTGGACCGTTCTAAAAATCATCCGCTGGACAACCGAATATCTAGGCAAGAAGGGTCTTCCGTCTCCACGTTTGGACGCGGAAGTGCTCCTGGCCGATTTGTTAGCCTTGAACCGGGTCCAACTGTATATGAATTTCGATCGGCCCCTCAACCAAGACGAATTGGCCGGTTACCGGTATCGAATCAAACGCCGCGCGGCCAGGGAACCCGTGGCTTATATCACCGGTCACAAGGAATTCTATTCCTTGGACTTGAAAGTCAACGCCGATGTTTTGATCCCTCGTCCGGAAACAGAACTACTGGTCGATGAAGCCCTGCGTCTATCCGCCGAGCGTTGGCCGGGATCCGGACTCGAGGAAATGGATTTGCAAGTTCTGGATGTTGGGACCGGTTCGGGGGCCTTGGTCTTAGCCCTGGCTTCCAAGTTGACTTCGACCAGGTTTTGGGCAACGGATATATCTCCCTCCGCCCTTGAGGTCGCCCGGGAGAATGCCCTTCGGTTGGGTTTGGCTGATCGACTGACTTTTTTATCCGGCGATCTATTTAGTCCCTTGGCCGCTCAAAACGTGAAATTTCATTTGATCACGGCCAACCTGCCTTATGTTCCCAGTTCGGCTTTCAACGACATGACTCCGGATGTCCGGGATTACGAGCCTCATTCCAGTTTGGACGGGGGCCCGGATGGACTCGAGATCATTCGTCGGATTGTGGTGCAGGCCAAGGAGCATTTGATCCATGACGGCGCATTGTTTTTGGAAATCTGGTGGACCCACGGCGAGGAGCTCCAAAACATGGCCTTGGGTTTCGGCTATCGCCAGGTGAAAATCCTCAAGGATTTGGCGGATCGAGACCGGATAGCGGTCCTGAGTTTAGAATAGTAACCGCTTTTTTTTAGGGCGACTTACGGCGGTGGGCGATCAGAGCCACGGATTTCCCCGAGGCGGTGATTATCCGGCCGGATACTTGACCATCCGGTTGAAGCTGCCCAAGGAATCGATGGCCCTGGTAATGAGCCGCGCTGATAAAACCATCCTTGACTGTTCCGCTGATATGATAAGTGATTATTTTTCCGTAGGCGCCATGGATATAGACAACCCCGCTGATGGTCTCCCCGTTTTGCTCCACCTGGGCGACAATATCCGAAAACATAACCGAGCTTTCCCATACTCCGGAAAGGTTTGGAGTTTCGGCCAATCCTTCAATCGGATCGGCTGAAAAACAGACGGCGATTAAAAAGGCCATCGCTATTTTGTAATTCATGTTATAGGCTCTCCAACGATCTCTACGGGACGATCATATTTTAATTCTACCGGAAAACCGATATTGGTTAAACTAAAATGCTTACAGCCGAGGGACTACAATGGAATTGAATTTCTCCCGGGATAAAACCGCGGCCCCGCGGGCCGGAGCAGCGCCCCTGCCGGCATCGACCGTCATCCTTATGAGAGATGGCCGGGAAAGCCCTTTTGAAGTTCTGTTGATGCGGCGTCATCACCAGCAGTCTTTTATGAGCGGCGCTTATGTTTTTCCCGGTGGGCGAGTGGATGATGACGATCGTAGACCCGATCCGTCCTTTGTTGTCGGCCGAACCGATGATCAGGTTTGGGAATCTTTCCGGGACCCAAATTTGGATCATGAGTCGGCTTTGGGTTATTACTTGGCCGCGGTGAGAGAAACCTTTGAAGAGGCCGGAGTCCTTCTGGCGGACCGCCGGAATTCAGATAATCGGCCGCTTTCCAGCGACCGCTTGGCCTCCTACCGGGCCGGACTGCATGATGGGCGGGTCAGCCTGGAAAAAATAGCGGTCGAGGCTGGAGTTCAAATTCGCCTGGACTGGTTGCTGCCCTATTCCCACTGGATAACCCCGGAAGCCGAACGAAAGCGATTTGACACCAGATTTTTTCTCGCTCGTTTACCCGAAGGGCAGGAGACCAGACACGACGAAGTGGAAATGTCCGATTCTTTATGGGTAACGCCTCGGGAAGCTATAAACGGCTTCAATGCCGGTCGTATTATTCTGGTGCCGCCGACCTTGGTGACTTTGGAAGAATTGGCGGAGATGGCGTCCATCGAACAGGCCATAGCCTTGGCCGGGAAGCGACGAGTTTATCCGATCCTGCCGCAGGCGTTTATGGATGGTTCGATCGTGAGTCTGAAACTGCCCCATGACCCGGAATACTCCATTGAGGCTTTTCGACAACCTCCGCGACCGGATGAAATTTCGCGATTGAAATTAGTGGATGGCCGGTGGCAAACGGTAAAGGTGGACAGAAAAGAGTGATTAAGTGATGTTGTGCTGACCGATTCGATTAATGCGTTCCACGTTTTTAACCTTGCGTAGATTGCTCATTACCTGCCGCAGGTGTTCCTTGCTGGATACTTGGATGGTAAATTCGTTCTGCGCTTTTTTGTCCGGAGTCACATCAACGGATGCTTGGATGATGTTCGCTTTGGCTTCGGAGATGGCTCCACTCATTTCAGCCAATACTCCTGGCCGGTCTTGGGCCAGGACTTGAATACGGACCGGGTAGGTTTGCCCTTCGGTGCTTTCCCATTCCACGTCCACCCGACGTTGCGGGTCGGCGATCAACAAGTTCTGGCATCGGGCGGAATGGACGGTCACGCCTCGACCTAGAGTGACGTACCCCACGATATCTTCTCCAGGCAAGGGGTTGCAGCATCCGGCAAAACGGACCAGAACGTCCCCGATACCTCGAACTTTTATACCTTCCTTAGTCTTCCGGGTAACCGCTTGGACTACGCGGCTGACCAGGGAAGGCCGGGTTTCCGGTTGCGGCTTTAACTTGCTTAGGACATGGCCGGCGCTGAAGCGGCCGAAGGCCACCGAAGCGATCAAATCATCCACGCCGGCCAAGGACATATCCTGCGCGATTTTATCCAGCTCGCCGTCCTTCAGCGCTTGATTGAAATTGATGTGGGCTTTACGAAATTCTTTTTCCAGCATTTCTTTGCCCAGCGATAAGGCCCGTTCTCGTTCCGAGGCTTTAAACCATTGGCGCACGCGATATCGGGCCTTGGGAGTGACAATAAAACTAAGCCAATCTTTACTGGGAGTCCCGTTTTTGGAAGTGAGAATCTCCACGGTATCGCCGTTATGCAAAACATACCTTAAAGGAACAATAACGCCGTTGATCTTGGCGCCTATACAACGATGTCCGACTTCGGTGTGGATGGTATAGGCGAAATCCAGGGGCGTAGACCCGGACGGCAGTTCCCTGACATCACCGGCCGGGGTAAAGACATAGACTTCTTCCTGGGTCAGGCCTTCCCGGACACTGGCTAAAAATTCGTTGGGATCTTTCAGCTCTTTTTGCCATTCCAACAACGATCGCATCCAGGCAAAGCGTTGGTATTCTTTTTCGGATAGGGGGATGCCGTCTTTATATTTCCAGTGGGCGGCGATGCCGTTTTCGGCAAAAGCGTGCATATCCCTGGTCCTGATCTGGACTTCGATGCGTTCGGCTCGCGGCCCGATGACGGCGGTATGCAGAGATTGGTACCCGTTGGCCTTGGGTAAATTGACATAATCCTTGAATCGGCCGGGAATGGGTTTGAAGATGGAATGGATGAAGCCTAGGGCAGCGTAACATTCCTGGACGGCGTCGACGATCAGGCGGAAAGCCGTCACGTCGTAAACCTGGTTTAAGGCCAGGTTTTGTTTGACCATTTTTTTATAAATACCGTAAATATGCTTGGAACGGCCGGATAGTTCGCAGTTGATGCCGAATTCCTTCATTTTGGCGGCGATAAATTTAATTGTTTCCTTGATATATGCTTCCCGCTCGCCGCGTTTGCGGGCGATTCCATCCCTGATTTCCTGGTATACCTCGGGCTGTAAATAAAAAAGGCAGAGGTCTTCCAGTTCGGTCTGGACTTTATGCATGCCCAGACGGCTGGCCAGGGGGGCGTAAATATCGATGGTTTCCTGGGCGATTTGAGTTTGTTTATGGGCGGGCATGAAGCCCAAGGTGCGCATGTTGTGCAAGCGGTCGGCCAGTTTGACCAGAATGACCCGGATATCCGAGGACATGGCCATGATCATTTTTCGGATGTACTCCGCCTGCCGTTCGGCGCTGGAGCTCACCGGCATCATACTGATCTTGGTCACCCCATCGACGATTAGGGCTACGTCTTGATTAAAAAGCTCCGTGATATCGTCGATAGTCGTGGCGGTGTCTTCCACCGTGTCATGCAGCATACCGGCGGTGACAGCGGTGACGTCCAGTTTCATGTCCACGGCCAGTATCCAGGCGACGGCCAAAGGGTGGCTCAAGTATGGTTCGCCGTTACGACGAGTCTGTCCCTGATGAGCCTTGGCGGCGAAAATGTAGGCTCTTTCCACGATCTCGGAATCAGCGTCCGGGTTATTGGCGATGATTTGATCTAGTATGTCTTCAATGCGGTGCAGGCGGTCTCCTAATCGTTTTTCAT
>JADFXS010000152.1:0-4907 GCA_015233515.1 Deltaproteobacteria bacterium
ATGCCAAGATTGAGTAACTACTCACGGAGGTGAACGCATCATGAAAAATGCATTTTTCGTAGTCGTGGTGATCCTTCTGTTTTCCTCCAGCCATGCCGGCCAAATCTACAAATGGACCGACGATAAAGGCGTCATCCACTTTTCCGATTCTCCCGTCCAAACCCAAGGACCGGTCGAAATCAAACAGTCCGTGAATAACCCAACCCCAACCGCCAACACCTCGTCGTCAATCTCATCATCGACCATAACCACCACTTCATCTCAACCCCTGTCCTCAACCCCTAAAGGACCGACCGATCAATGGATCTCCGCCGAACGAGATAGGTTAACCAAGCAGTTAGAAAGGCTCCAGCAGCAATGTTCGGACAAAAAATGGAAAAGTGATGATCGGAACAAAAGCAGTATCAATCCGTGTTTCAACGAAGAAAGAGCTATGCCGAAAATAAAAAACCAGTTAGATGAACTTTCCGCTCATCCCCAGGAATACTATTATCGGTACCAAAGGAGCCTCGAACCGCCAACCCAGGCCGAAATCAATCAACAGAAAATCGAAGAGGCTGAAAGCAAAGTCAGCTGGGCTGAAAGCAAAGCTCGTTTTGCAGAGCAAGAGGCCCGTGATGCCGAAATGAGAGCCCAACAAGCCGAGCAAGCGGCCAGGGACGCTCAAAGCAGGTCTATTCTAGGATTTTAATTGAGGGATAAATTGTCAAAGATCAAAAGATGCTGGTAGGCAGAATACACACTTGCGTTTTATTTGCCAATAAATAACTATCATGGGTTTAAACTTTGATAAAATCGGCTTTCTCGAGCGATTAGACCAGCTTCGCCGAATAAAAGGATTCTCCAAAGGAGAATTTGCTGAATATGTAGGTGTCGCACAAATTTTTAGCCGCTATACCCCGGCTAAACCCGGTCAAAAGAGCCGAAAAATACAAGCACCTAGCGTTGAAGCACTGTTAACTATCGCCGAAAAATTCAACACAAGCGTTGATTGGCTCCTTACGGGCCGGGATGCAGATCCCGAAGTGAATAGGCCTGAAACACCCGAGGCCTTATCCGATTTCAACAACTGGGCCGCCACCAGGCTAGCCGATGATCCGGACTTCGCCGGCTGGCTGAAATACGAACTGTCTAAGATCATGAAAAAGGCTGATGATTAAACTTCCACTCTTGGCACAAATAGATGAAGGAGAAAAAACATGAAGAGATTTTTTATTGTTTTCATGGCCGCGATGTTGTTACTTGCTACTCCTTTATGGGCAAAAGGTGGCAAAAGTAGCGGAAGTAGTAGCAGTTATAAAAGTTCAAGCAGCAGCAGAAGCACCAGCAGCTATAAAAGTTCCGGGGATGTTCACGTCAAATCATATACCAAAAAAGACGGCACAACCGTTACCGAGCATTATCGCACTAAAGCGGATGGCACTAAAAATAACAATTACAGCACTAAAGGTAATGTAAATCCATATACCGGGATGCCGGGAACCGTTAATCCCGAATAAATATAAGGCACCCCATTTCGAAAACATTTAACATAGCAATATATTAATGTTTTTTCCAAAACTGGCGACGATAAAAAATGGCAAGCCTCGGCTCGAAAGGCTGTTAAACGAATACAACTCTTAGGATTTTAGCTATGACCTTCGAACTCCTCGCCCGTGGCCAACTTTTTCCTTTGTCGATCCCCTCCGAAGGCGTCCGTATTACTCCGGACCAGGCCAGTCTGACAATTATAGGCGCTTTCTCGGACCTCACTAAGGATGATATCATGGCCTGGCGCAAGGGAAAAATCCATTACGGTGTTTACATCGCCGAAAGCATCCCCTGGTGGTGTATATCGATTCAGGGCTTTGCCGATTTTCAGTGCTCGTTGAATATCGTCGCGGAGTCCCAGGCCAAGCGGGATGCGCTTCTCGGCGGCGAAACCATGGCCAATATGATGATGCTCTTTCTCTTGGATTTCCCAAAACCAATCATTCGCGGTATGCGCGGAATTGGCCTCGCGCCTGAAGTGGTCCTGGAGATCAAGGCAGCTTGCGACGACCAGTTGAAACAGTACTCGAGCAGCGCCGAAGTGGATAGGGTCATCATGAAGATTGAGGCCCAGATATCGCCCGAAGCCATAATGAAGCGAGCAGGAATGCGGAAACTATAGATAGAAAAAGCATTCAATCGAAGAAGTCCGGGAACGCCGATGAAAAGATTAAGAAGGTCAAACTGAATGATAAAATTGGCCTGACAGGTTCAACTCATAAAGACCATTTATAGATTTAATTTTTCCAGCCCGGCCAATTTGGCCGGGCTTTTTCTTGGTTTGTGGACGGCAATAAAAAGCCGTATTATCTCATCAATGTAATACCGTAATCGTGTTGGAAACACTATTGGTCACGTATACATATTCCCCACTTGGCGCGACGGCTAAATAGTAGGGTTCGTTTCCGACCGCTATCGTCGCCACGACAGTATTTGTGGCCGCGCTGATCACCGAAACACTGTTAGAACTGGAATTAATGACATAAATATAGCGGCCATCCGTCGAGACGGCTAAATATGTAGGTCTCGCTCCAACCGTTATTGTGGCCACAACGGCATTCGTGGCCGTACTGATCACGGAAACATTGTTGGAAGTATAGTTTGTTACATAAATATATAGTCCGTCCGAAGTAATGGCTAAATGTTGAGGTTCACTTCCAACCGGTGCCGTAGTTGTGATGGCATTCGTGGCCGTGCTGATCACATAGATTCTGTTACTTGCCCCGAAAGCAAAGTAAACGCGGCTTCCATCTTGCGTGACAATTATATCCCCAGCTATGCCCGCACCTGCCGGTATGGCGGCTATCACGGTATTGGTGTTAGTATTGATAACCGATATTTTACTTTCCAAATTGTTCGAAACATACACCCGACTCCCATCCGGGGTGATGGCTAAGTTCTGGGGATATTGGTCAACCGGTATTGCGGCTATGTTGGTATTGGTGGCTGTGCTGATTACGGAAACATTGTCGCTGGAGGCATTTACTACATATACCCAGTTCCCATTTGGAGAAATGGCCAAGGTCTTGGGATAGTTTCCAACCGTTATCGTAGCCACAACGGTATTTGTGGCCGTGCTGATCACGGAAACAGTATTGGATAATCCGTTTGATACGTATATATAGCGGCCATCCGGAGAAATTGCTAAATACGTAGGGTTCGTTCCAACCGGCACGGTGGCTATGACGGTATTGGTTGCCGTGCTGATCACGGAAACAGTATTGGAAGATTTGTTTGTTACGTATAGATAACGTCCATCTTGTGTCATCGCCAAGAATTGTGGAGAGTTTCCAACCGCGATGTTTGATACTGACTGGCAGGCATAACCGCAGGGGTTAGGACTATTCTCGTTGATATATGACTCAAAAGCCGGCGCGGTGATAGGATAACCCAAATTGGAGTAATAGGACTCCACATTTTGGCGGATCGTGGGCTTGATGATCTTACGCGAAGCCAGGTTGATGTCGTCTTTGATTTTTTGGCTGTCCAGGCGGCCGTCGATACTAATATCCAAGGCCATCGATGCCAGAAGCAAGGAAAGTTCAGCTGGGACGTTGGCCGGGGATGAAGCCCGGGTATTGGCCACTTGGGCCAGGATAGCCGAGCAAGCCAAGAGGATCGCATTGCTCTCCCCCTGCTTGGTGATGTCCATCTTGTCGAAATCTTCCACGTTCGTGGCCGTGATATTGAAGGCTGCCAAGACTTCCTGACGAGCTTGGAGACGCGCGTTCAAAAAAGTCAATCCCTGGTCCAAAAGCGTCTTCAATCTGATTTTTTCCAAATAGGTCAAAATGTTTACATTAACTTTCCGGCCCAGGGAAAGGTCGGAGACGGTCCACAAAGTCAACGGCGCGGCGGCAATGACATTTTGGATCTCATCAAAAAAATAACCGTTGCCTATAACTTCTGCGTAGCGTGACTGCATGATGGCGTCCACGGTGAAATCACCCTGATAGTTGATGGTCTGAGTGGAGTACATGCGTCCCGTCGGCCCTAGCGTATCGGTGAGTTCCTGGATGGTCATGGTCGAACCCAGGATGTAAGGACCTTTCTGAATAGTACCGGCTAAGTTGTAACTCCCACCTTGGTTCCCGGTCCCGCCATTGTCGCTGCTACCACTGCAGCCGGCGGCCGCTATGAATAAAGCCGCGGCTATAATTATTAATCGACTAAATCGTCTAATTAAATTTTGAAACAACATATTTCCAACCTCCCCTCGAGATGTTCCACCATAACAAAAGAGAAAAACTAACCGACGACCATTGACGCGATATTCCATTTTAAAAAAACGTGCGATAAGTGAGCAGGTTAAAAGTGTTTTTTAGTTAGCCTAACGTATTGTTCAGGCCCGAATCCAGCGGCCGCCCCATGAACAATTTTCATATCGTAACACTATTTAAATTTCTGTGACAAGCATTGCTTTGCCGCCAATGAAAAACGTGATACCATTTATTCAATTGCTTTTTGCCGCCATGGCTAAAGGCTTCAGGGGGCGATACGCTCATTCAATTAAATAATCGAAATAACTCATTAGAGGCTCCTTCTCATGCAGTATCTCTTGGACTTCGATTTCTGGCCTCTTTTTGACGACTTTGTGGCCATTCATCATCAAGAACCGCTCTCCATTTGGTTCCAAGTGGAGTTTCAAAACCTTTTTCCGTCCTTTCGGGATTTTGCGGAAAAAAAACGGCCATTGGGTCAATCCCAGAAAAAACCTCACCAACCCCCAAAAACAATTGCGGTTGTGGGTGAACGACTGATATTAAATTACAAACTCTATGCCAACCGAATTGTTTTCCACATTTTCTTTGTCCCTCCTTGCTTTGACAAAACCGGATGCTATGAACCAGCCCGGCCGGTGTATAGTTTTTTATCAC
>JADFXS010000152.1:4952-6838 GCA_015233515.1 Deltaproteobacteria bacterium
ATTTTTCGTAATGCTTTTCTATACACTTCTATACTTCGTGATGGAGCTTCCACCTCAAGATGTTGTGGTTTTTCGGTTTTCCCATTCTATACCAAGATTGGCATGCTAATTGCTTAATGATTCCGAAAAAGGAGGAAAATCATGAAAAACTCTCTTTGGTCGGTTAGTTTTAGCTCAGGTCCAAATATGTTTGGGAGCGGTGTTGCGGTTATGCTTGATGGTCGTTTCTATGGTGGAGATGCATCATATTACTATAAAGGTAATTTCAGCATTGATGGATCCACCATTAAGGCCGACGTCTTGGTCAAACACCACACCGGCCCGCCTAATTCCATTTTCGGCCCGTTGTTGTCGTTTAATCTCTCTCTAAACGGACAATACAATGACACGAAATTCCTTCTGACCGGAACCATGAAAGAAGTCCCAAACGTTGGCATCCAAGTCACCTTGAAAAAACTAGAAGACATTTCTTGAAATAATGGGAGCGGTTGCCAAATTTCCAAGCCAAATTTCAACGACAACCGCTTCAAAAAAAATCGATCTTCCTAAACCGCTTGACAAGAACATTCTAGTGCCCTAACATTTGCTCAGCCACACTTCCAAACCCGCTTCGCCCGTCGAGGTAACTCTTGGCGGGCGAGTACGGACATATTAAAGGACCGGTCATGAAAGGAAGCATCCACAGTGACCAGGTATGCCCACTTTGCGGTTCGCGGTTCAAGGCGAACCTGAAGGGTCTCGTCTGTCCGAAGCACCCCAAGCAAGCCCCGACAAAATTCAAGATTATTTTTGGCAACATTACTCGCCGCTTTGAATCCTACAGAGAGGCTGATACATTCCTGACCGGACTGCGTTACCGGGCCGCCGAAGAGACGTTTGATGAGCGGGATTATCAGGTCAAGGAGAAGCCCTTGGCATTCGACAGTCTCGCGGATCAGTGGCTGACGATGAAAGAGCGGACAGTTCGGCCAGGCACATTTAAAAACCTCCGCGCTTACATGGCGGATGCTAAAAAGAACTGGCGAGATGTCAATATCAAGACAATCTCCTATGGCCAAATTGAAGATTACATTATCGGCCTGCCTGTATCCGCAAAGACTAAATTCAATGCTTGCGCGGCCCTGAAAGACTTTTGGCAATGGGTAGGCAAGCGCGAAACGGTATCAGTTCCTCAGTTCCCCGAAATTAAGTTTGACTTGGGCTATCGCCAGACCATTGACATGCTCACCCAGGAAAAAATTCTTGGTGAAATCTATCGGTTGACCTACGACTGGAATCCGCGCGTCTGGTTGGCCATCAAGTGGCTTTCGGTTTATATCTCAATCCGGCCCGGAGAAATGATATCGCTCCAAGAAAAGCACCTTGACCGTGATCGAGGTCTTTTTTTGATCCCGGCAAAGTCGGCCAAGGAGGGAAAATTCAAGATCGTGCCTATGACCGATGATGACCTTTCGATTCTGAGAGAGATTCCCCGCGGTCTCCCTCACCTACCCTTCTTTCGACATCTCGGGAAGGCCCCTAAGAGCAACATTGAACTAGGCGCCAAATTCAGCAAGGATTACCTCTATTCTTGGTGGCGGCGAGCATGTAAAAACTTGGGCATTGAGGGAGTAGATTTATATGGCGGAACAAAGCATTCAACCGCGATGGCACTCCGCGATGTGGCGACATATGAAGAGGTTCGGGCCGCAACGATGCACGCTACCAACAAGGCTTTCGAGCGCTATTTTCGCTTAGAGGGCGAAAACATTAAGAATATTTACTCCCGGAAAGGCTCTGTTGTCAGGCCGTTGTCAACCACCAAAAAAGATAAGTGATTTCAATAACGTCGGCGGGTTCAAATCCCGCCTTCGGCACCATTTTCACATATCAAATGACCAATGAAA
>JADFXS010000153.1:0-1970 GCA_015233515.1 Deltaproteobacteria bacterium
TAAGGACGTATCGCTTCGGGGCAAAAACGCCTTGGTGACCGCCGAAGACCTGGTCAAGGTCGACGCCGGGCAGATTCATTTGGGGTGAACTCGCGGAAAACAAAGGAGATGATCTATGTTTGCCAATTGCCAAAAGGGCGGTATGAGCCTCGGATTTCCGGATGTCTGTCTGACCCCGTCCCCGGCCGGTCCGGTTCCCATCCCCTATCCGAACACGGCCCAGCAGAACATGGGCGCCCCGGCGGTGATAAAAGTTTTGTACGACGGAGCGCCCGCCCATAATCTGAACACCAAGATAGCTCAGACCACCGGGGATAACGCCGGTGTTTCCGGGGGGGTGGCCTCCGGCACGGTCATGGGACCGGCCCAGCATGTAACCGGTTCCTTCACCGTTTTGAGCGGGGGCATGCCCGCCACCAAAATGACCAGCGTTTCCATACAGAATTCGACCAACTGCCCCGGCGTAGCCCTTGTCCCAAGCCAAGTCAAGGTGCTTTTACTGGCCCCTTGATCGCGCCCAAAAAGAGGTTTTAGCCGCATGGTCTTTAGGTATCTCTGACGCCGCGGCTATTGTGACAGCCTTGAGCTGTGCGGTCCGCTCGGCTTCAATTTCCTCGGCGGTCCCTCGCCACACTTGTCGTCAGCGTTTGGTGCGGTCGTGAAAAGTTGAGCCTCTTTGTCGGCCGCTTTCGTCGCATTGGTGAAAGCAATGTTTGTGTTTGCTTTTTCCTTGAGGCCCATGCCTATAAAGTGTTTCCTCCGGGAACATCCCGTGGCTCGGTCCCAGACCTCGGAGCTTCTAAGGCATAGGGGATTTATCGTCCGATGAGATTTCGGGCGGTTATAATTTACCGACATAAAACTCCGGGTAGAGCTTCTTCGCGCAATCAGGACAAATCCCGTGACTGAATTGAGCTTCTGTCCGGTCCATGATGTACTTTTCAATTTGTTCCCAATATCCTTTGTCAGCTCTAATTTTTTTACAGGAAGCACAAATGGGGATAATTCCACGGAGGGTTTTGATTTCCGCGATATAATCCAATAAACGCAGGTTTTCGCCATGAAACAACTTGTTCATGTAAATCAGACCAAGGTTGGATTCTATAAGGTCGCGAAATCTCCTCACCAGGTTTAGGTGTAAATCGTTGTATTGTTTTTCCTGGCGGTCGAGGACACAGATGGTTCCGAAAGGAGAGCCGTCCGGAAGGTTTATCGGATAACCTAGATAGGCGATCATATTCAGCTTGATATCCGGATTATTCTCCCAGGCTTTATCTCGCAGGGCGTTGGGCACTACGAGACAGTCCTGCGTTTTGATTACTGTTTCGCAGTATAACCCGGACTCCCAGAGGTGTTCATGATCGCCGGGATGGTAAGGGTTTCCTTTCGTTTCGCTGGACAGATAGACCTCTATTTCCTGGTCGATGACTCTCATAATCAAGCCAACAGGGACATCAATCATTTTTGCCATCAAATCAATTATTGATTGCCAATCCGCCATGACATCCTTTGGTACCTCCAGTTGCTTTACCGCGGGCATAGTCACTCCTTCCCGTCTAACACAGATCGGACCTTGTTCAGGAGGTCGGTCAATTTATACGGTTTCCAATAAACCCGGCAGGACCGCCTCATAACCCGGCATTTCACCTTGCTGCTTGAAGTAAGCATCGATTATGACATCTTCTTCCGCAAACACGATTTTGGGGTGAGTTGCCAGGTGCCTGGTTTTTGTCTGTGTTGTTCATCGGTTAACCCCGCGCCGGAAGGAAGATCGTGATTAATTGCCGCTATTGATATCGTTTCGTTTAAATTTGACCTTAGTATTTTGATTATATAGGGCATCTGGCAAAATGACAATCTCAGGATACGTCCTAAATCCACCATCAAATCTTAGATAAGGCGCGTAAATGCTCAGTGAAACGCGAAGTTGAAGGTCCCGCCATTGGCGGATACCTTCGACATGTAAGGAG
>JADFXS010000153.1:2118-3954 GCA_015233515.1 Deltaproteobacteria bacterium
TCAACGAAATGCTCGTCGGCGCTGTACTGAACATCCACCCGGGTTTGAGCAAGCCATGTAGATTTTTAAAATAATTAGTCTTAATTTTTCTGATTATTTGGGCGGTACTAAAGATTTTTGTTGGACTAGCCGATAAAAGCCGGTCTAATTACACAAATGATTACACTCCAAGGAGGTGAATGTCCCAACTCGATGCCTTTTGCCTTACCCTGCTCTAATTCTGCTCCACCTTGCTCAAGGCGCTCCATTGCTGAATTAAAGGACATCGGTGTCCTCTCTACAGTAAAAAGTTCCATAACCGCCGTTTCAAGAAATCTGTTGAAACTCCTTGGCACATGCAGAAACCAGCTTGAAGAAAAATCTTATTGGGTTCCGGCTATGAAGAGTTGCGATTGTCTCCGCTCAAAAAATCGGCCCCGGCTTATTCGGCCGTGGCCGATTGAACGTTGAGCAACGTTTGAAATCGTCGTCGATAATGTCAGGTTAAAATTTTAAGGTCAGAGTGTTTTTGATGGCATAAGCGTTACCTATCTTGGCCAGGTTGGTGTACGGAGTTCCCGCAATGGCCGGATCGCTTGAATCCCAACCCTGTTTGAAGTAGTTTCCGGCCCAGAAGTAACCGAGTTCCAACTTATAGCTAAGGTTTTTCATGATTTGGTATTTGCCGCTGACATTGAACTCAGTCCCGAAGTTCTTGTCGATGTTCCGTCCGACAAAACCGGTAGCGGTGTTAGCGCGGCCGCCGGCCCAGGGGTTCCGCCCGGTTTCGTTGACCTGCATATATCCTAAGGCGGTATGCAGCATCAGGTCTTCGGTGACATTATAATCAGCCCAAGCCTCCAACATCCAGAAGTTGGAGTCCCCACCAACGATGGTGGTCGCAGTCGGAAAGCCGGTTCCGCCGGTCAGAGGAGACGTAGCCGCGCCAACACCGGCGCCGGCCATAGAGTGGTCACGCCAGGGGTTGATCCATCGGTCGAAGGTGATCAACAGGGGAGCGAAATCACCACCTGAGTCGACCATACCGTTAAAATTGTAGTCGGTAACAGTTTTGTCGCCGGAAACGTAAGTATAAGAAAGGCCAACAATGCCGGGACCAAATTTGTAAGTAGCGTCAATGTATAGACCGAAGCCGCTAAGAGTGGCGTTGTCCTTGATTTCCTTGCCGGTGACCGGGTCAGTGGTTCCGGTTTTACCAGGAGAGTTCTTCCATTTCACGCCACCGGTCTTCCACATCATTTCGCCGTGAATACCAACCGGGCCGAAATTCAAAACAACAGCGGGGTTGAACATCCAGTAATAGCCCTGAACGCCGCTGGGAACGTTGCCGATGTTGGTGCCGGCCGGAGTAAGAGCAACTAAACTAGCCAGAGAAGAGAACGGATACATACGGGGACCCCAGTTGGGCCAATCCCACCAGTTACCCATATTCATGGCATTAGGAGCTTTCATCTGGTCGTACGCCAAAGTCATGCTCGCGCCGCCATTGGCGAACTTGTAAGTCGGCGTGACAGCGATTTCATCCCAGTCTTTGTCATAAAAACGAGCACCGGAGTCAGCCACGGTGTTGCGGGTGCCCAAATTCAGAGCGCCTTCACCGTTACCGGCGTCATTTTCCATTTTCTTTTCATAGTACGCGTTCAATGAAATCGGACCACTGGTGTAAGTGTAGGAAATACGGTCGGCGAATTGCTCGTAAGCGTTACCGAATGGCTCAGTATAGCCCAGATCTGAGCCGGTCCAGCCCAAGTCAGCCAAGCGTGAGCCATGGCCAGGCATACGACCGACATCAAACACGCCAAGAGGAGACTTAATAGTCGCCCAGAAATGTTTAAG
>JADFXS010000153.1:3966-6835 GCA_015233515.1 Deltaproteobacteria bacterium
CTGGGTAGTGGTCGCAACAGTAGTGTTGCTGGCGCGGGTAGCGTCAAGGTTCGCACCCTGGCGGCCCCAAGTGTTATCACCGGTGTCCATGCCGAGGTTCAGGGTCAGATTCTCGGTAGGCATGATCTTCAGGCTTAAGTTAATGCGCTGATCCAGATAAGACCGCTTGCTTTCCAAGCTTTGCTGGCCATTCAACGTGAAGTTGTTATTGTAAAACGCCCTCACTCGAAACGTTCCGGAAAAATCAACCTTAGAGTCAGCCATGACCGAGGCGCTGAAAGCTACGACCAATAACACCGCCAATGTAATAATTAAGACTTTCTTCATGTGGTTTTACCTCCACCCCCAAAGAATTAATTAACACCCAATGACACCGACATCTAACTTGGTTTAGTTCAGCCTGAGGTTTGTTCAAGTCGTTTAAATTAAGCAAACATTGATTTATTGCTCTTCTAAGACTTTAATAACCCCCCATTAGTTAAAACGAATCTTTTTTCTATTTAATAGTAATCCCTGATGGTCTCACCTCCCCTCCAGTCGATAAACCTTGTCACGGGGACAGGGCTGTTTGTAACAGTCCAGCCGGGTTCCGGCTGGTTCCCAAGCTTTAACCCATCTCCTATAGTTGAAAGATAATAATTCTATAAAAACAATACATTACGCCGTCAAGCAATGAGCTTGGCGTCACATTGAGTTTTTGTTTCGGTGAATGGATCAGGTCCCTTGTTTCTCTATTTGGACCTGTCGCAAAGTTGGAGATAGAATGACCCCGGCAGCTTGGAAAACCTTCCCACAAGTTCCCTTGGTTTGGATTCCGAGCAAAAAATCGTTTACCGGCCTGCTCGGCCTCCACTTCCTCAAAACGGTCCAGATCTCTTATGACATCGGACCATTCCAAATCATATTCCTTGAACTCGAGTCGGTTTTGGAGTTCCTTAATCAAGAGAAGCGCCAGAAACGAGCAGAAAACATGACCGTGAATAGTCTCATTACGCTTGTGAGAGACCGGCCGTGCCTCACGGAACGTCTTGGCGAGCGGAAGATGGATTTCACCATCCATAACTGCTTATACTTCAGCGTTTGGGCATTTTGCCTTCGGTTTTTCACCAACTGGAGATAGATTCTGGCGCCTGTTTTCTTTCCCATGAAGAACATGCCACTATAAATTTATAAATATTTTGTGCATGTTATATGTAATACATCAACTTAAGTTTTTAAACGTGGCGCCACGCCTTCACCCGACCGGGATCCACTCCTTGAAATTATTAGCATTTCAACGCTTGTTCAATCGTGACTGTAGAGATGGGTCTAGCTTGGGAATCCGTTCTTGGAAGCTCCAGCTTTCCTTTCTGTTTCCAATCTCTAGATAGAGAAAGAGAGCAATTGGTTTCTTCTACAATGTCGCCGGCTTATTCCTGGTCCAACCAGGATGGCGGCTTTTGTCGCCCTTAAACCAATTCTTTCAACACGTCGTCCAACATGCTCATGGCCTTGTCGATTTCAGGCCGACTGACAGTCAGGGCAGGGATTAAACGAATTGAGTTTTGGCCGCAGCCCAGGAGTAATAACCCCTTGGAAAAGGCTAGGTTAATGGCCTTGTTCCGCTGGTCTATCGCCTTGGTTTTCTTTTCCCTGTCGGTGACCAGTTCAATACCTTGCATCAACCCCAGGCCTCTCACGTCGCCAACTATGAGATGTTCTTTTTGCAGATCAAGGAGTTGTTGGTGGAGATAAGTTCCCATGGCAGCTGAATTTTGAAGCAAGCTTTGCTCCAATAATTCGATGGTGGCCAAGGCTGCCCGGCAGGAAACCGGATTCCCGCCAAAGGTGGAAGCATGCGATCCCGGTGCCCAATCCATTATAGCGGCCTGGGCGATCATGGCTCCCAGCGGCAGTCCTGAAGCGATACCCTTGGCTATTGAGTAAATATCCGGGTCCAGATCGAAGTGTTCGCAAGCGAACATCTTGCCTGTCCGACCCATACCGGTCTGGATTTCGTCAGCCACATATAAAATGCCGAAATCCCGACAGAGTTTCATGAGTTTTTGATGGAACCTAAGAGGCGGAACCACGTATCCGCCTTCGCCTTGGATGGGTTCCACGAATATGGCCGCTACTTCTTCCGGAGGCACGGTTCGCTGGAACAGGTCATCCCTGATCCAATCCACGCAGTAAATGTTGCAGGACGGATAGGTCAAATTGTACGCGCAGCGGTAGCAATAAGCGTACGGAACATGGCTGACGCCGGGGACTAGGGGCGCGAAACCTTTTTCATGCACGGTCTTGCTGGCGGACAAAGACATGGCGCCCATGGTCCGACCATGGAAGGAGCCCAGAAAAGAAATCACCCTCTGGCGTTTGGTGTGGTACCTGGCCAGTTTGAAGGTGGCTTCTATGGATTCGGCGCCGGAATTGGCGAAAAAGATTCGGCGGTCCTTGCTTCCCGGGGATATTCTGGCCAGGGTTGCGGCTAGGTCTGATTGAGCAGCGTAATAAAAATCGGTGCCGGACATGTGCAGGAATTTTCCGGCCTGCTCATTGATGGCCTTAACCACGTAAGGGTGAGAATGGCCGGTGTTGCACACGGCGATTCCCGAGGTGAAGTCCAAGAAACGGTTGCCATCCACGTCTTCAACCATAAGCCCCAGGCCCTTTTCGATCACCAGAGGGTAAACACGGGTATATGATTGCGAAATATAATTATCGTCATTGGCCAGAACGGCCTTGGCCTTGGGACCCGGCAAGAAAGTTGCTATATTTGGATAATCTAAAAAGGTCATATTTTACCTCCTCGAGCTTGGGTGGTTTTGAGAACTCAATTTGGATTAAGGGGCCGTTTCCAGAAAGACAGAAGTTCTTGCTGTTAGTA
>JADFXS010000154.1 GCA_015233515.1 Deltaproteobacteria bacterium
CCCTGCTGACCGCTCATGTGGGTGATTCCCGGGTCTATCGAATTCGCCGAAAAAAAATGATGCAATTGACTCAGGATCATTCCTTGGCCCAGGAATTGGTTCGCCAGGGAGTCATGACCGAAGAGGAAGCCCTGTACTCCGCCCCCACCAATGTATTGACCCGAGCCTTGGGAGTACGCGACAAAGTATCCGAAGACATAATTTATCACTCCGTGGAACCGGGGGATGTGTTCCTGCTTTGCTCGGACGGTTTATACAACATGATCGACGAAGATGACATGCTGCGCATCGTCAACGAGAATAATTCTCTGGATATCAAAACTTCCCGTTTGATCGCCGAGGCCAACAGCGCCGGTGGACAGGATAATATCACCGTAATTCTGGCGGAATTTCTCTAACAACGGATCGATGGTCTCAAATCGTCAGACTAAATGATTTTGAATATGCCAGCGGCCACATTCCCCTAGCGTGCCGCAGGGCTGGCGAGCAAAAAATTAAAAGGCATTTGTTTCTCGCATGTCAAAATTCCTCGCAGTTTGCCGCGGGGCGCCTCAACTGCTAACGGGTGCTTGATTCAATATCCGCTTCCACCGCTGGACGACGTTCGGCGAAGTATTAATAAACAAATACGGACTGCACGCCGCGTGAATTTTTTGATTAAATCACTTTAAATTCGCCGGTTACCAAGCTCCCTCTGAAAAACTTCATCCAGGAAGCCCGGTTTCCATAAGAAGAGGTTCACAAGCTGAAGTTTGGGAGCCGGGTCAACCAGGTAAAACATCCATAACATATTATTTCACTGATCATTTTTGTGACTCTTCCGCGACAGACCGCTTGATTTTGAGCGGGATCAAAGACTTTACGAACCGAAAGAAATGTTATAATAAAGGTTATGAGGATATATTCTTGAGGAAGAGGAGTGTTAGATATGGTCAAAATCTTTTCGTCGAGCTTTAAAACCAAACTTTGGTTTCTTATTTTATTGATCGGCTTGGCTTTGCTATCGACCGCCTGTGAATCAGGTCCCATGGGCGCTACCGGTGGGAAAAGTTCCGGTGGAGAATCTTTTTCCGGCAAAAGACTGGAAGCCATCAAGGCCGATGACGTTTTCCTGATGAGCAGCCCATCCTTCAGCGCGTCCAAGGTCATGGCTCTGGAACGAGCCGCGACCGTGGAAGTTAGCAAACAAGAAGGCGATTGGTTGGGGGTGACCACGACCGATGGAAAAAGCGGCTGGGTCCATGGCGGTTATGTAACCGGTTTCGGTATCAGCCGGCCGGACCTCTGAGATTCAAATCAGCGGTCGGCTTAGGAAACGTCGACCGCTGACGACCTTAATCATCCGAAAATAAGATAAATTGCTATTTTTTTGCTAATAAGTCTGCTACCTTCGGCTTGTCGATACCGCTGGAAATCAGCCGAACTCGAACCGGGCGGATTATGAATAGGCAAGTGACCGATTGCTTGGTAGCTTGCCGCGTGGTTAACGAGCAAAATGATTAAAACTCGTTCGGACCTTACATTTCGAAGATTCCTCGCAGCTCGCTGCGAGGAACTTTCATAAGGAATGGAAATAATATTGACTTATTTTTAATATTAATTGTCTGTTGACGCTCCTTCACCAACCGGACGCCACTGTCCGTCCATCAAGAGGAAGGCCCAGTATGACCAGACATGTCATCATCGGCAACGGCATTGCCGGCCTCAGCGCCGCGGAAACCATTCGCCAACTGGACCCCACAGCTTCCATCACTATCATCGCCGCCGAAAAGATTCTTCCCTACAGTCGACCAATGATCAGCCTGGTGCTGGACGGTTCTATTCCGGCCGGACATATAGGTATTCGATCTTCAGACTATTACCGGGACTTCGGCCTCGAACCCCTGATCGGTCATCGGGTTGTGGACATGGACTTGGAAGGCAGGACTGTCCGGACCGATGACGATCAAATCGTCGAATACGACCGGCTTCTGATCGCCACCGGAGCCGATCCTCGACCCATGGGAGTCGAGGGCGTTGATATGGCCGGCATCCACTATATGCGCACGGAAACCCAGGTCCAAACCATGGTTGAAGAGTTACCCTTGGTGAAGACCGCATTAGTTTTAGGCGGAGGATTGGTCGGCTTCAAAGCCGCCTATGGACTGCTCAAACGCGGCCTTAAAGTTACGATGTTAATCAGTTCCGCTCATCCCTTGTCCATGCAGGTCGATGATGTGGCCGGCCGATTAATTCTGGAGGAATTGATCAGCCACGGACTGACCGTCAAGGTGAAGACGGACGTCCGGGCGTTTGAGGGCGGTTCCAGGGTGGAAGCAGCGGTCATGACCGACGGCAGCCGGGCGGCCTGCGATCTGGTCGTGATCGGTAAAGGCGTCAATCCGGCGCTCGAGTTTATTCCCCGCCGGCGGATTTCAGTTAACCAGGGAGTGATTGTAGACCGCCATTTACGGACCACGGAACCCGACATTTACGCCGCCGGAGACGTGGCGGAAGCAAACGATTTGGTCCGCGGCCGGCCGTGGATCAACGCCATCTGGCCGGTGGCCGCCGAACAGGGTCGTCTGGCCGGAATGAACATGGCCGGCCGGCCGGTGGCTTATGACGGTTCGCTGGGGCGCAACGTCATTCGGGTCTTCGGTCTGGATGTCATGACCGCCGGCCTGGTCAATCCTCCCCAAAATCAAGGATACCAGGCCGTGGCCCAACTGGACCACCGGCGGCGCACTTATCGCAAACTGATATTCAAGGATGATTTACTGGTGGGGCTGGTTCTGGTCGGAAAAATCGAGCAGGGCGGGGTGTTGATATCTCTGATTCAATCCCGGCGACCGGTGACTTTTGACCAGGAATCATTGCTGGACGACAATTTCAATTATGGACGGCTGATCGGCTGATCTGAAATTAATCGAGCTTGTCAATCCGACTCTGATCGCCAATTTATTCTCAAGGAGGACGGCATGAAAAAAGTGGTAGTGCATCCCGAGCGCTGCCTGGGGTGCATGCAGTGTATGGTGGCTTGCGCCCAGGCTCATTCCCGATCCAAGGATTTGTTGGGCGCTCTCCTGGAAAAACCTCGTCCCCGGCCTCGAGTTCATGTGGGACCCGGTCCGGCCGACGAAGGATTCCCTAACCGCTGCCGGCACTGTCAGCCGGCGCCTTGCCTGCCGGCTTGCCTACCTGGAGCCATCTACCGGGAAGACCGGCTGGAAACCATCCTGATCGATCCGGATAAATGTATTAATTGCGCTTCTTGCGCCATGGCCTGTCCTTTTGGCGTGCTGCGCTTCCATGAAGACGCCGGCGCTCCGGCCGGTAAAGTTACCGCGATCAAATGTGATAACTGTATCGATCGTCAAGCCTTGGGACAGATTCCGGCTTGTGTCGAAATCTGTAAAGTCGGAGCGCTGACTTTTGAAACCATGGATGAAGCCATGAAACGCCAGACCGGGATGGTCAGTCGGTCGGTTTGGGCCGAGGCCGAGTCCGGTCTTCAGGGGACTTCGCTCGGTTTCAATTTGCTCGGGACCATGAAACAGGCCAGTCACGATCTGGCCCGCCGCTGAAACGCCGTCACTTGAGGAGGTAGAACGATGAGTCATCATACTAAATATGCCGAGCGCACCATCACCGCCGACGGTCAACTGATGCTGGCCAAGGCCCATGAGGACCGGGTGGAAACGGTCTGGGACCGCTTCGAAGCTCAAAAGCCCCAGTGCGGTTACTGCGAAATGGGCTTGTCCTGCCGTATTTGCATCATGGGGCCCTGCCGGATAGATCCCTTTGGCGAAGGACCCCAATACGGCGTATGCGGCGCGGACGCGGAAATCATCGTCGCTCGAAACCTGGGACGCATGATCGCCGCCGGTTCGGCCAGCCATTCCGATCACGGCCGCGACCTGGTGGAAGTTCTGGCCAAGGTCGCTGAGGGTCAGGCCCCGGGCTACAGTATAAAAGACCCGGCCAAACTCCGTCGAGTGGCCGGGGAATACGGTTTGAGCGTGGAAGGCAAGGACGATCTGACTGTCGCGGGTGAACTGGCTTACGCCATGCAAGAGGATTACGGCACTAGAAAGCAGAGCCTGACCATGGTGGCCAGGGCTCCGCGAAAACGCCGCGATATTTGGGCCAAACTAAATCTGACTCCGCGCGGGATCGACCGGGAAACATCGGAAATGATGCATCGGACCCATATGGGCGTGGACAACGATTGGGTCAACTTGCTTTTGCACGCCCTCCGTAACTCTCTGTCCGACGGCTGGGGCGGATCCATGATTGCCACCGAAGTGTCGGACATCCTTTTCGGCGTTCCCCAACCGGTCAAGTCCCAAGTCAATATGGGCGTGCTCAAAGCCGACCAAGTCAACATCGTTGTTCATGGACATAACCCGATTGTTTCCGAAAACCTGGTGGCTGCTTGCCAGTCGCCGGACCTGCTGGCCCTGGCTAAACAAAAAGGGGCCACGGGCATAAATCTGGCCGGCGTCTGCTGCACCGGCAATGAAATCCTTATGCGCCACGGCGTACCCATGGCTGGTAATCATTTATCTACTGAATTGGTTTTGGTTACCGGCGCCGTGGACATGATGATCGTGGATTATCAATGCATCATGCCCGCTTTGAGCCAGGTCGCCGCCTGCTATCACACCAAGATGATATCCACATCGGACAAGGCCAAATTTCCGGGCATGGAACATCACGAATTCACACCGGAAACCGCTCAGCGACAGTCTCTGGAGCTGGTGAAAGCCGCGGTGGAGAATTTTTCCCGGCGGGATCCGGCCAGAGTTTACATCCCGGTTCAGCCCCAGGAACAATACAGCGGTTTTTCCGTGGAAGCCATCGTGGCGGCTTTGGGCGGCACGGCCGCGCCCCTGATCGAGGCGATCAAGGCCGGGAAAATCCGTGGAGCCGTGGGCGTGGTGGGATGCAACAATCCGCGAATCAAACAGGATTACGGCCACGTCACATTGACCAGCCGGCTGATCGCGCGGGACATATTGGTTCTGGACACCGGCTGCGCCGCCGTGGCCCATGCCAAGGCCGGCCTCAAGGTCCCGGCCGCGGCGGAAAAGGCCGGTCCGGGTCTGAAGGAAATTTGCCAGGCCCTGGGCATCCCGCCGGTGTTGCATGTGGGGTCCTGCGTGGACAACGTCCGTATCCTGGTCCTGGTTTCGGCTTTGGCCGATGCCTTGGGGGTGGACATCAGCGACTTGCCCGTGGCTGGAAGCGCGCCGGAATGGTATTCGGAAAAAGCCGCGGCGATCGGCTGTTATTTCGTGGCTTCCGGGGTCCAGGTTTTCCTGGGACCCATGCCGCCCATCACCGGCAGCATGAAGATCGTGGAACTCTTGACCACCGGTTTGACCGAGGTGGTGGGCGCGGCCTTCACCGTGGAACCTGATCCGGAAAAAGCCGCTAAACTGATCGAAGCCCATATCGAGGCCAAAAGAAAAGCCTTAGGCCTATCTTATCGGGATGTTTAAAAAGGTGATGGCCGAGTCTATTTTGTCGCCGAGGTTCATCGGGGATGAGATAAAGATTTGCTTTGATTGGGGGGCCGGTTTTAACCAACCCGGTCTTCCAATGAACATACCGGCGAGCGCATTCCTCGTAGCTTGATACGGGGATTAGCGAGTGAAAACAAAAATTTTTCTTTCTTACATGCCAAAGACTCCTCGCAGCTGACTGCGAGGAGTCTTCAATTTTTATTTACACTTCACGTGGAACTTGGCTTTGTTCGATTCAACTTTGTGAGGATGATCGATCTGAATGGCTACCCAGCCTTCGCCGTTGCATGTCCAGGTGTCATGGACTTCAATGCTTCCGTCTTTGTGGAATTCGTGGGTGAACTCGGGGCCTTTGGCGCCGTCGCTACGTAAGAACCGGTATTTAATCGTCACCGGCTCCTTAACGCCTTTAGCCTCGATCTTGCCTTCAAATTTCACTTCCGCCACGCCGTTATCACATTTCCCAATGTGATGGCTGACCATGTGGGCCGTGATTTTGGGATCGGCTTGGGCCGAGCCGACCGTAACCATCAACCCCAAGGTGATCATGGCGCATATAACCACGATCTGCTTCCACGTTTCTCTCTTCCTCATGTCAATCTCCTTTTTTAGGTAATAAATCTCGCATGCCGATCAGCATGCGGTTAAAGTGCAAAAATAAGCTGAAACCTCTGATCAATTTTTTTCGGTTCATGGGCCGAGTCGATCCGGATCGGATACAAACCGGCGCTGAATATACTAAATAAATGTTTACTTAACCATTAGCAAAACATTACAAATTAGTAATATTTAAATAATAGGTTTAAACCGGACTGACAAGAAAGCTTGCGATTTAATGCGCACTAACGCCTTCGGTTAATTTCCTCTAAAACAGTTTTAAGTTGTCCAGATAATTTTTGTTCCTTTATTAGTTTATCTTATTATATTATGGATATCGACCGGCGCCTTTTCCGCTGGACAGGCAAGCATTGCTAGTTTATAACATTTAAGAATTTTTGAGTTTTTTATGACAAACACCAAACGTTTCCGGCTCGTTATCACCTCTTTTTTTACAAGGAGGTTTTCATGCCTATACGACTATCGGAAAATATTCCTTAATCGCCAGGCCTGTCCCTTCCGAGACCTTCGGAGTGATTAATTTCAGCGGGACCGAAGGCACGGACCAGTGTTATCGGTTTGAGATTGATCTGGCAGCCGAGCTCTAATTCACCACTTGCGGGTGTCGAGGCACGTAACTCCTGGCTGCAACGCTCGTTTCCCGATTTTGGCTC
>JADFXS010000155.1 GCA_015233515.1 Deltaproteobacteria bacterium
CTGGCTGATCTGCCGACCCAAGGCGACCTCCATAACGTGTACCCTCAACAGCCGGTTTTATGTTGCGCGACCGCAAGGAAGTTCAGGAAAATGCCCTCCGCTGTCCCATGCCCGGGCTGCTAACCGCGGTCTGTGTGGCTGAAGGAGAACAAGTCCGTAAAGGACAGGAGCTTTTACGTATGGAGTCAATGAAAATGGAAAGCGCCATCGCTTCTCCGCGCGATGCCCTGGTGGACAAGGTCATGGTCCAGCCCGGCCAAACCGTGGAGACAGGCGAACTGTTGATAAAATTCAAAGTATAAAAAAGAATTGGTCGAGCGATCCGGGGAGTAATTGAAGGTCATGAGTCCCAAATCCACCGTCCATAAGCGCGACGATGGATTTGGGCGTACCTATAACCTTAGCCGATGAGCGGTTGATTGGTTATACTATACCGATTTCCCTGAGAGGTTTGTTTTCCAGGATGCGGGTCGGGCCAAAAATGGACAGGTCCAAGGTCGGGGGGGTGCCAAGGATGAGTTCACAAATGTATCGTCCCACGGCCGGACCTTGCTGCAAGCCGTGTCCGGAAAAACCATTGACCAGGTAAAAACCCTTGAGTTCCGGCCATTCGCCCAGGATGGAGTTTTCATCCATGGTGTTGACCTCATATAACCCGGCCCAACCCCGAACCAGGCGTAATGATTCCCAGGCCGGGACGATTTCGACCAGTTCCGGCCAGAGTGTATCCTGAAATCGGTCCCGCTCCCAGACAAAGTCGAAGCCGACCTTGTCTTCAGGCAGGGATTTACCCAAGAGAATAAGACCACCCACCTCGGTGCGGAAGTAAAGAGTGTTGGGAAGTATGGTCAGAGGCAGCGGTCCATCTGGTTTGACTTCGGTGTCCAGGGCGTAAATGTTGCGTTTGACCGGAACCACGGGGATATCCACGCCGGCGGTTTTGGCCACCTCGCCTCCCCAAGCCCCGGCGCAGTTGACCACAATGGGCGCGGTCAATTGCTCGCCTGATTCCAAATCCACACCGGTGACCCGGCCGCCGGCGGTTCGGACCGTCACGGCCTCGGCCTTAAAATAGGTGGTCCCTTGAGCCCGGGCTTTGGACCTGTAGCCCATCAGGACCGCGTAAGCGTCTATGTGGCCGTCTTTTGGGCCGAAAGTGCCTCCGACAAAGCCATCCGGCCGGTATAGGGGATAATGGTCCGTGATCTGTTTGGGGGTCCACCACTCCACCGGACAACCCAGGGCTTGTTGCATGGCCAAGGCTCGCTCGGCAGCGGCCCGGTTGGGTTCATCGATGAGAAAGAGATAACCTTCCTGCCGGAAGGCAATGTCTGGTGTTTCGCCTTCCACCGCCATATCTTGCTCGAAAGTGGAAAAAACGTTCATGGCGTGCATGGAAATCAAAACATTCTCTTTAATGCCGAATTGCAGGCGGACACCGGCCATGGACAAGGTAGTCGATGATTTGGAGTAGGATGGGTCTCGTTCGACCACGGCGACTTTAACACGGTTGTCAGCTCGTGTCAGGTGGTAGGCCAGGGATGAACCCATAATTCCACCACCGACGATGATAACGTCCCAACTAGAGTTGTTCATGTTAGCCTCGTATATAGTTTAATCTCTCGCCCGCTTGATTAAACAAAACCACGATAAGGTTGTCGAATCAGGGCCGAGAAAACATAGTTGACGAGAGTGTTGAAATCAAAGACCGGTAGATTCACGGCCTGCTGAACGGCGTAAGCATACTGCGGTAAGTTCGAACATTCAAGCAGAATAGCGCGAACTTTTTCATCCTTGACCAGTTCCCTGGCTTTACCGACAACTTCCGCCTCCACTTTATCGAAATCCAAAAGGCCTTTTTCTTCTAAAATAGCGCTACGAAAACCTTCTTGATCATCCATACCCACAATTTTTAAAGGTATGGAGCTGTCCACGCCCACGGCTTTTAAATGTGTTTCGGTGACTCCGGCGCCGTCGGCGGCGATGATACCGACTTTTTCGCCCTTGCGAAGCGTGCGATGGATAAAGGGAATTTGCAATAAGCTGGAAAGGAAGACCGGCACGGGTAAGGCTTCGGCCATTTCTTCTTGAAACAGGGCCATGAATCCACAGTCGCTGGTAATGGCCTTGACTCCGGCCCGGACCAGATCCCAGCCGGCGTCAATAAATGGTTGGAGCAGTTCAGGGTCTCGTTTATAAATAAGACGTTCAATGGAGGCGGCTTTCACCACACTGTAACGGACGGGAAAAGGGTAGGTCGTGGCGTTGGCGACATCGCCGGGCGGCAGAGGCAGGACCGCATCGAGGAGCAGAATGCCGATAGCCTCACCGGCGCTGAATTGTCCTGGTCTTCCGTAATAAATCATGATTGATCTCCTCTAATTAAGGAATATTTAATAAAATTAAATGACCTTAAGCGGACGTTTTTTGTCGTCATAACCCGGCGGCCCGTGGGGTCAGGTGTTAGAAAATGACGGTAAGCGGCTGTCTCTTTTCAATACAATATAAAGCTCCGTAAGATCGTGGCCCCTGAGCATAATTTTAAAAAAGCAGATAGATGGCTGAAAAGCTAAACAAGCGCATTCCCCGCGGCTTGTCGCGGGGAATGCGAACAACAATTAAAATGCTTTCGTTCCCAGCATGTCGAAGATTCTCCGCAACTGGTTGCGGGGAGCTTCACTGAAATCTTTCAATCACGCAGCCTGGTTATTTGTAAGTCTTCCAATTTTTGGTTTCGTCCAGTATCCACAAGGGCAAGCTAGGCTGGGAAACGTCGCCGAATTCGTCAAAACGAATACGGTTGGTCACGCCCGGAAAATCGACTTTGCGCAGGAAAGTCTTCAGTTCTTCGCGCTTAACCGCGCCGGCTTCCACCGCGGCGATCAAGGAGTTGATCCCGTCATAGGCCAACGCCGCGGATTCACTGGGGTCGGCTTTGAATAACTCTTTGTAAAATTTGATGAAATCAACGACTTCTTTTTCGGAAGAGAGCTGGTTGAAGGTGGGCGACAAATAAACTACTCCGGGTTTTTCCGGCATCATTTCTCTGAATTTGGGATTGTTGCAACCGATGGCGGACAGCATCGGCACGTCAAAGCCCATGCCGCGAGCCTGGTTGACGATCAAGCCACCAGGAGTATAAGTGACATTGAGCTGCAGCAGATCCGGTTTCAGTTCCTTCATTTTAGTCAGGATGGCCTTGAAATCGACGTCCTTGGCCGCGTCAATGCTTTCCGTGGCCAGGAGAGTACCGCCGCTGGCCTTGATATTTTTTACATAAGAGTTATGAAGCGCCTGGCCGTAAGCCGTGTTTTCCCAGATTTCCACCACTTTTTTCGCCTTCAGGGTTTGGCTGGCGTGCCGGGCATAGCTTTCGGCTTCAGTGTCCGTGGTGACCACGATACGGAAAACATTTTTGTATCCCGAATGGGTCAAGCGGGTATCCGAAGCATAGACCAGGATCATGGGCATGTTGGCCCGGTCATAGATCGGAGCGGAGGAACTGGCCGGAGAGGAATTGGTCGGGCCGACTTCGGCAAAAAGATCGCCGATGACAACCTGTTGGGCGATATTGGCGGATTCCTTGGGATCGGCCTTGTCGTCGAAGTAAGCGGCTTCCAGCTTATAACCCGCGTACTTGCCTTTTTTGAATCCGCCGGCTTCGTTGAATTTTTTGATAGCGGCTTCCGCGCCTTTTTTCTGGTCCACGCCATAGACCGCCATCTCTCCGGTCAACGGTCCGACTACCGCGACTTTGATGACCTTGTTTTTCTCATCGATACCCTTTTCCGCCAGAACCGGGGTTGCCAGGATCAGACTCAAGAGCAACAGGGCCATCAGCGTAAAAAAACCTTTCCTTGCCATAATTCCTCCTTGCTTTTGGGTTTGGGTTACATAAATCTCCAGCCTTTGCCGAGCGATATCCGCCGGCTTGGTGCTTCACTCCCCTAGATAGGAATGACGGACCCGCTCGTCGTTCAGCAAGTCTTGACTTGCCCCTTCCAATGCGATTCGTCCGTTTTCCAATACATAGGCCCGTTGAGATACTCGTAGGGCCTTTTTGGCATTTTGCTCGACCAGGAGGATAGTTCGGCCCTGGGCATTGAGTGATTGAATGGTTTTGAAGATTTCCTTGACTAAAAGCGGGGCTAACCCCATGGAGGGTTCATCCATCAGAACGCACTTGGGACGCGACATCAAAGCCCGGGAAATAGCCAACATTTGCTGTTCGCCGCCGGAAAGCAGACCGGCGTTCTTTTTTCGCATGGCCTTGAGAGGTGGGAATATCTCGTAATATAATTCCAGGTCTTCCTTGATCCCGTTTCGATCGGTTCGAACGTACGCGCCCATTTCCAAATTGACTTCCACGGAATGAAGCGGAAAAACATTGCGACCTTCGGGAACCATGACCAAGCCGTTTTGAGCGATCCTTTCCGGTAACCAGCGGCCGATACCCTGCCCCAGGAATTCAATGGTCCCTTGACTCGGACGAATAAGTCCGGAGATGGCTTTGAGCAGGGTGGATTTACCGGCGCCGTTAGCCCCGATCAAGGCCACCACTTCGCCTTCATGCACTTCAAGGGAAACCTGATGCAGGACCTGAATATTGCCGTAATGAGCGGTCAGCCCATTGACCTTGAGCACTTAATCGCCCTCCTCGTCCCGGCCAAGATAGACTTCTTGAACCGCTTTGCTTTGCTGGACCTCGGTCGGTGTCCCTTCGAAGAGCTTCCGGCCGGAGTTCAAGACTACGATCCGATCCGAAACGCTCATGATTGTTTTCATGTTGTGTTCGATGATCAGGATGGTCAGACCCTTTTGGCGTATGGTCTGAATCAGTTCGATCAGGACCAGGCTTTCTCTAGGGTTCATGCCCGCATTGGGTTCGTCCAAAAGCAGTAATTTCGGTTCAATGGCCATCGCTCGGGCGATTTCCAGCCGGCGTTGGGCGCCGTACGGCAGGCTTCCGGCCAGTTCATCCGCGCGGTTCGCCAACCCGACCATATCCAGAAGAGACTTGGCTTTGTCCCGGGCGATCCGCTCTTCGCGTCCGGCCTTGAAAGGTCGGAAAAAGATATTCAAGGCATTGGTTCGGATCAGGTGGTGGCGGCCGATCAAGACGTTATCCAAACAGCTTATATTTTTGAAAATACGTAGGTTCTGAAAAGTCCGGGCTATGCCGATGGGCACAACTTGGTACGATTTCAGGCCGGTGATGTCTCGGCCCATGAAAGTCAATCGGCCTGTGTCCGGGGCGTATATTCTGGATATGACATTCAAGCACGTGCTTTTACCCGAACCATTAGGTCCGATCAAACCGAGGATGCTTCCTTCCTCGATGCCGAAAGTCAGTTGAGACACGGCGGCCAGGCCGCCGAAGCGTACGGTAAGGTCTTGGATTTCGAGCAATGTTCCCATAACTATTCGCCTTTGGGTTTAGTCGAACGTTTCCAGGCCCCGATACCCATGATGCCCTGGGGATGCCAAATGAGGACAAGGATCATAATCAAGCCGATGATCAGCAGGCGGTAGGTGTACACGTCACGGAAAGCCTCGGTGGCAAAGAGCATGGCCGCCGCGCCCAGGATCGATCCCGGCAGGCTGCCCAACCCGCCGACAATGACCATGACGATCATCAGCACTCCTTCACCCAAGGTGAAGTTGGAGGGCGCGATGGCGGTCATGTACACAGCCAGGAAGCCGCCGGCCAAACCGGCGAACATGCATCCCAAGGCAAAATTGAGCAGTTTGTAGGCGCCGGTGTTGACGCCGCTGGAACTGGCGGCCAACTCATCCTCGCGGATAGCGATCATCGCTCGGCCGACCTTGGATTTGGTCAGAACTTCCAGGGAAAAAAAAGTCAAGGCCACCAGAATCATACCCAAATAATAAAACTGGAAATTGGTGGTGATACGATAATCGAAGAGACCGGGCGCGGGTATGCCGACAATGCCCATGTGCCCGCCGGTGAAGGATATCCAGCCCTGCATCACCAACCGGAAGATTTCTCCGAAGGCCAGGGTCAGGAGGACCAGATAGTCTCCGCGAACCCTGGTGACCGGCACGCCGACGATCAACCCGAAGATAAAGGTTACGATCACGGAAAGAATAATGGCCGGGATAAAGGACATCCCCTGCTCGGTCATGAGCAAGCCGGTGGTATAGGCTCCGATCCCATAAAAGGCATGGTGGCCGAAGGAGAGCGTGCAGGAGAATCCGATTATGAAATTAAGGCTGAGAGTCAGGATGGAATATATCCAGATCATTATCATGACACGTAAAATATACTCGTTCTCCACCACCAGGGGTATGGCCGCGACTAAAAGAGTGAATAGACCGTATAATAGAGCCAACCCTTTCCTGGTCTTCAAAAAATTTGCCGCACTCATCGGTTACACCTTAACCTTGGTGCGCTGCCCGAGAATTCCTTCCGGCCTGATGAGCAGTAGCACCGCCAGCAACGTAAAGGTGATGACGTCCCGAAATGTGGTCGAGATATAAGCTCCCGCCAGACTCTGGACTAAACCGACCAGCAGGCTGCCGACCAGGGCGCCGGACAGACTGCCGATCCCGCCGAAAACGCAAGCCATGAAGGCCACGATCGTGCCTGAAAAACCCATGGCGATACTGATGACGTTGTAAGCCGAAGCGTAAAGGATGCCGCCGATTACACCTAAGATTCCACCTAAACAAGCGCATTCCCCGCGGCTTGTCGCGGGGAATGCGAACAACAATTAAAA
>JADFXS010000156.1 GCA_015233515.1 Deltaproteobacteria bacterium
GTCTCGGCTTTGCCGCAATATCTGCCGGATCAGATCGAAGTCGATGTCACCGATCTGGTCATGGGCCATTCGATTCACATCGCCGATATCAAACCGCCGGCTAATGTCCGTTTGGTTTACGAAGATAATTTCGCTCTGGCCAGTGTCGTAGCTCCCAAGGGCGCTGAAGTCGTGGCCGGGGAAGGCGAAGCCGAAGCAACGGCCGAGGCCGAGGCTTGAGGCTCGACTAATCCCCGCTTTTGGCCTGATGGATTGGTCGAGCTCCTCACACGAGCGAGAGAATCTTTCCCTCGATGTCCCGACCGGCAAACAGAGAACTTCCCGACGAAGTTTTTTGTTGGGGGGCTTGACTGAACCTTTGAGTTGGAGACAAGCCGCCGTATATCGGGCATCGGATGTTCTTTGAGAATCTCATGGGGACAAAGGACATCTATGTGGGGGTGGGACTGGGTAACCCTGGAGGACGCTACGAGGGGACCAGGCATAATATCGGGTTTGCCGCGGTGGATATGTTGGCCGCCGTATATCGTCTCGATGTCGGCCACAACAATTTCGGCAGCCTGTTAGGCCGCGGCCGAATCGAAGGCATTGATACTTTTCTGGTCAAACCCCAGTCCTATATGAACTTGAGTGGTGGGCCGGTCCGGCGGGTACTGGACTATTTCAAGTTGAGCCTTGACCATCTTATCGTCTTGCATGACGATCTGGATTTACAGGTCGGCCGGATCAAGGTCGCGGCCCGAGGGGGGGCCGGAGGCCATAAGGGCGTGGCTTCCATTATCGAAACCTTGGGTGATCAACGATTCGCCAGAATTAAAATCGGTATTGGTCGACCGCCGGAAAAAAACGCCACGGTTGATTATGTCTTGGGAGGGTTCTTCAGCGACGAAAAAAGCTCTCTCCAAGAAGCCATGGAAAACGCCGTTAAAGCCACCCAGGTTTTTATAACCGCCGGCGTAATCCAGGCTCAGAATCTGTTTAACCGCAAAGAAAGTTAACGCCTGACAGCTTGATTCCAAATCGATGTTCCGCCTCTTCCAATCCCTAAAACATACGAGCTGATAACAAAACCGCCTTTTGGTCCGGCTCTATGTCGAACTGGATTTTGAAGTCCGCAAAGTTTGTCGGCATTAATCGGACTTCAAAATATCGCTGTCCTCGATCCGGACCGGAAATTCCGGTTTTGCATTCTCTCATATGGAAGAACCAAGCCGGTCACTTCAGGGCGTTTTATATCTGAAACCTAGCCGATCGACGTCTGTATGACTTTGCGCGCCGCTGCCCTAAAATAGATCCGGGCCCACATCCTCCTTTTTCACATAACCCATTAAATTGGTACATTTATATTCTGAAACAAGCGCTCTTTCTTTTGATTCCGCATCCATGATCCCGCCCGAACCGACAACCTGCTGAGAATGGGTTGTCAATATGCCTATTGGTGTCTGGTCGCCTCGGTTAAGGCAGAAGGCCATTTCTTTTAGAGTTTGCTCCGTAGACTCTTTGGAAAAACTGTGCAGGTCGCCCCGCGCTTGTCTCTGTATATTCTTACTTGTTCCCATAAAAAAATGACTTGAAAAAAAAATTCGAGTGCAGTATTGTCAAAAAATTCAAAAGTAATGGTAGTAAATTAGTTTATATGTCTGGACTACGTCAACGTACCAAGTTATAGACGTGACTGACAATTGACGTATCCGAAAACAAGCATCAGGTGGCGACACCTAATGGATTGAGCAAGGGATTGCTACGGGTTGGCGATCTCGATGTTTGCAGCAAGTGCTCAGCCGGGCATTACCGGCTAATAATTCAGGGGAGGAAGGAAAAAGCTATGAAGAGGATTGGGAAGTTAACCTGCGCGGCCATGGTGCTGGCTGCGGTGATGTTGGCGGCTGTGCCGGTTCTGGCCAGTGAAGCCGACCTCACTTTACCTGATTTTAGTAAGGTCTTCTTTACAATTGGCGGCGGCAAGGTAAGCGGGGTAAGCTTGATGTACGCCGGGCTGGTGGTCTGCGTGATCGGCCTGTTGTTCGGGATGTTTGTTTACAAAAAAATTACCGCTATCCCCGTAGCCGAGGAAATGAGTTATGTCTCTGATATTATCTGGGAGACATGCAAAACCTACCTCCTGCAGCAAGGCAAATTTCTGATCGTGATCTGGGCTTTGATCGGCTTATGTATCATCTATTATTTTGGAGCTTTGACCCACAATTCAGCCGGAGGCGTGGTCACCATTTTACTCGCCTCCATCCTGGGCATCCTCGGCTCCTATGGGGTGGCTTGGTTCGGTATCCGAGTCAACACCCGGGCCAATTCCCGTTCGGCCTTCTCCGCGCTCAAGGGCAGCCCCTTGGAGCCCCTCCTCATCCCTCTGACTTCCGGTATGAGTGTGGGAATGCTATTGGTGAGCGTCGAGCTGTTTTTCATGATCTGCATCCTGGTTTTCATCCCCTCGGACCTGGTCGGCCCCTGTTTCATCGGCTTTGCCATCGGTGAATCCCTGGGCGCCTCCGCCCTTCGTATCGGTGGTGGTATCTTTACCAAGATCGCGGACATCGGTTCGGATTTGATGAAAATCGTCTTCAACTTGCCGGAAGACGACCCCAAAAACCCCGGAGTCATCGCCGACTGTACCGGTGACAATGCCGGCGACAGCGTCGGCCCCACCGCTGACGGTTTTGAAACCTACGGCGTCACCGGCGTGGCCTTGATCACCTTTTTAGCCATGGCTTTGATGAAAACTAACCCCATTGCCTGCGGTCAGCTTATCATTTGGATTTTCGTCATGCGCGTCTTGATGATACTGACGTCCTTGGGCTCATTCTACATCAACCAGGCCTTGACCAATTCCCTGTATGCCCATGTGGAAGAATTCGACGGCGAAAAACCCTTGACCAATCTGGTTTGGATCACCTCGTTGGTTTCCATCGGCGTAACTTTCATCGCCAGCTACATTCTGCTTCCCATGGCTGAATTCGGTAATCTATGGTGGGTGCTCTCCATCATTATCAGTTGCGGGACTATTGCCGGAGCTCTTATTCCCGAATTCACCAAGATTTTTACCAGCACCAGTTCCAAGCACGTCCAGGAAGTCGTCATTTCGGCCAAACAGGGCGGCGCTTCCCTGGACATCCTCTCCGGATTCGTAGCTGGTAACTTTTCCGCCTTTTGGGAGGGCGTTCTCATCCTGATACTTATGCTTATTGCCTACATGATTTCGGGTGAGGCCTCCCTGATCGCTCTTATGCCCAAGGAATATCCCTTTGCCGCGGGTATCTTCGCGTTTGGTTTGGTGGCTTTCGGTTTCCTGGGGATGGGGCCGGTGACTATCGCGGTGGACAGTTTCGGTCCGGTTTCGGATAACGCCCAGTCGGTCTATGAACTGAGCCGCATTGAATCCCGCGAAGGCATCAAGGAGAAGATCAAGAAGCAATTCGGTTTTGAACCGGATTTTGACAAAGCCAAGGATCTTCTGGAAAAGAACGACGGCGCCGGCAATACTTTCAAGGCGACCGCCAAACCGGTGCTCATCGGCACGGCCGTGGTCGGAGCCACGACCATGATTTTCGGCATCATCCTGCTGCTAGACAAGAAATTTGGACATGTTGTCGAGCACTTGAGCCTGGTCCAGGCCGAAGTTATCCTGGGTCTGCTGGCCGGCGGCGCGGTGGTTTACTGGTTTACCGGTGCTTCCACCCAGGCCGTGGTCACAGGGTCCTACCGAGCCGTGGTGTACATCAAGGAGAATATCCGTCTGGACAAGGACGAAGCCTCCATGGCCGACTCCAAGGAAGTCGTAAAGATTTGTACCATCTATGCCCAGAAGGGTTTGGTCAACATCTTTGTGGTTATTTTTTGTCTGGCCTTGGCTTTGGCCTTCTTCAACCCGTACTTTTTCATCGGCTACTTGATTGCCATCGCGTTCTTCGGTCTCTTCCAGGCGATATTCATGGCCAACGCCGGCGGCGCCTGGGACAATGCCAAGAAGATCGTGGAAGTCGACCTGCGAGCGAAAAACACTCCGCTGCATGCCGCCAGCGTCGTGGGCGATACGGTTGGCGACCCCTTTAAGGATACTTCTTCGGTGTCGCTAAATCCGGTTATCAAGTTCACCACGCTGTTCGGTTTACTGGCTACGGAAATCGCCGTGGAGATGACCAATACCGCTATGAAAACGGGTATCGGCGTCGTCCTGACTGTTGTGGCCTTGATCTTCGTATACCGGTCTTTCTATGGGATGCGTATTCCCGACAGCGATGACACTCCCAAGTTTATTAAATAGTTATTGAGTTTCGACCACTAACCGCGGCCGATCATCCCTGGGATGATCGGCCGTCTGTTTTCATGGGAACCACTCAATGGAATGCAAATAAAAACCCACTTTGGAACCTTCTTCCGGTGTTTGGCAAAAGTTATTTAAAGCGACACGGTATTCATGGTATATATAGCGTGGTTGGAACTAAAGCGCCGGCCAGGTCCAATTATATTTTCATGGCGTGAAGGTCTAAAATCCGGGATGAATTTGATGATAAATTATTATAAATTAGGCAATTAACCGATTTACACGATATTTGATAACCGGCTGTTTATTATTCCCTTCATCCGTGGATTGACGATTACCTTTTGACGCTGGTTGGCAACTAGTGTATATATTAATCTTATAAGGTGAATTGGAGGACGCCCGCTGATGTTTAAAGTAGGCGACCTGGCAGTCTACCCGGCTCATGGAGTCGGGCGGATAGAGGCCATGGAAAGTAGAGACATATCCGGCCTTCAGCAGAGCTTCTACGTCATGAGGATTTTAGAAAATGACATGAAGATTATGATCCCGATAAAAAACGTTAATAATGTGGGATTGCGGCGGGTCATTGGTTACGAACAAGTAGATGAAATATACACTATTTTACAAAAAAAAGATATCTGTCTGGAAACTCACAATTGGAATAAACGATACCGCGACTACATGGAAAAAATTAAAACCGGGTCAATTTTCGAAGTGGCCGCGGTGCTTAGAGACTTATCATTGCTGAAAATCAGTAAAGAATTATCTTTTGGTGAACGTAAACTTCTGGATATGGCCCGTAATCTTTTAATCAAGGAAATTTCCGTAGCCAGAGACTTGACGGAAGCTAAAGTGGAAAAAGAGATAGACGACTTTTTTGTAATTGCGGAAGTGCCGGCCTGAATCTTTATTTAGGCGATACATTATTCACCGGCAATCGATCAGGGGTATATCAGCCTGCTTTTTTGAAACATGTTCCGTAGGCATAACCGGGCTGCCTAGTCGACCGCCAAGCGCGGAAACCTCAAATTCGCCCCTTGGACGTGAACTAGGCGTGAAAACCAGCCATGGTAAAAGCTAGGGCGAGCCATTCCATAATGAAACGCCAAGCATCCATAATTTGCATCCGGATTTAGCGGAATGGGTTGTATATATATTTATTATCCACCGGGCGGCGCCCGGCAGGACTCGTAACTAAAAATCGCCAATAATCACCATCGAACGACCACCTCTTATGGAACCCAGCGGCGCCTCCGGTTCGGCTTGTCGAAGACACGGATAGCATCCACCCTGAAATGAGTTTGGCAACAAGGAGTTTTGTGGCCATATCCCTAAAAATAGAGAAATTGCTTGTCCACTATCATTGAGATTCAGGTCGCGGCAAGTGATCAGGATGAACGTCTGGACCGTTTTCTAGTCCGCTGCGCCAACGATTTATCGCGAGCACGAATTCAGGATTTGATCGACCAAGGGTTGGCCAAAGTTGAAGGATTGGTAGCCAAACCCAGCCGAAGGCTCAGAGTCGGGCAAACGGTGACTCTTATCGTTCCCCCGATTAAACCATCCGACCTTACGCCGGATCCTTCGGTCAATTTCGATATCTTATTTCAAGATCATCACATCATCATCATCAACAAACCGGCCGGGCTGGTCGTCCACCCGGCCGCGGGTCACTATGAAGGCACTCTGGTCCATGGTTTGTTGGCGGCATGCCCGGATGTGGAAGGCGTGGGCGCCGAAGCCAGACCGGGTATTGTTCATCGGCTGGACAAAGACACTTCCGGAATCATGGTGGCGGCGAAAACAGACTTGGCCCACCGCGCTTTGATTGAAGCCTTCAAGGGAAGGGAGGTCAAGAAATACTATCTAGCCCT
Organism: Deltaproteobacteria bacterium; assembly: GCA_015233515.1. The sequence goes on from JADFXS010000156.1 coordinate 6,151, forward strand.
ATGCCTTCGTCAACCGCCGGCGAATCACGGTTTTGTCAATGCGCCTATCGGACGCCATCCGTTTAAACGGCAGCAGATGTCGATAAACTCACGAGCCGGCCGAGAAGCGGTTACCGAATACGAGCTTTTATGTCGTTATCCCTTGGGGGTCAGTCTGGTGGGGTTGCATCTACACACCGGACGGACACACCAAATCAGAGTCCATCTAGCTTCAATCGGCTGTCCGATCCTGGGTGATCGGGTGTATGGCAAAGGAACGGCCCATTTGACGGATTTGGGGCCTTTGAAATGGTCGGTTCCTCGGCAAATGCTTCATTCCTTTCGGCTGGCTTTTCGGCATCCGATCACTTTTCAGGATTTGGAATTTGAGGCTGCCTGGCCGGCGGATATGCAAACTCTTATCTGCGCCCTAAAAAATGCCAAGGACCGGGAGTATCAAGATGACCTGTAAATTGCTGTAATTTATTCTTGACAATCGACAATCCCTGGTTTAGACTAACCGCCACGTTAGT
>JADFXS010000157.1:0-6100 GCA_015233515.1 Deltaproteobacteria bacterium
CGCCTGCAGGCCGGCCTGGCCCATATCGGGGGGATCACCCTGTTCATGCAGCCGGGTGATATTCTCCAGAACCACAATGGCGTCATCGACCACAAAACCGGTGGCAATGGTCAAGGCCATGAGGGACAAATTATTTAAAGAGTAATTGAGCAAATACATCACGGCATACGTGCCGATGAGCGAGGCCAAAACCGCCACTCCGGGGATGAAGGTGGCCCGGGCATTACGGAGGAAACAGAAGACCACCAAAATAACCAGGGCGCATGAAGTCAACAGGGTTTTTTCCACCTCGCTCAAAGAGCCTCGAATCGGCGGAGTCCGATCGAGAACAACCGACAGCTTGACCCCCCCGGGCAAACCGGCTTCCAGGTGGGGAAGCAAAGCCCGGACTCGGTCCACGGTTTCAATGATATTAGCCCCGGGCTGACGGAAGAGGATGAGCATCACGGCCGGCTTTCCATTCACGAGTCCGGTCGTGCGTATATCTTCCACGGAATCGACTACCTGGGCTATATCCGGCAACCTGACCGCCGCCCCGGCCCGGTAAGAGATGATCAGGGACTCATAGTCCTTGGCGTTGCGCAGTTGGTCGTTGGTCTGGATTTCCCAGGTTCTAATTCCTTCGGCCAGTTGTCCCTTGGGCAGGTTGACATTGGTGCGGGCCAACACGGCGCGCACATCCTCAAGGCTGATCCGGTATTTGTTCAAAGCCATCGGATTTAATTCCACGCGGACCGCCGGTAGGGAGCTGCCGCCGACAAATACTTGGCCAATGCCGTCCACTTGGGCTAATTTTTGCGCCAAGATCGTGGACGCCGCGTCATACATCCGCGGTTTGCTGACGGTGTCTGAAGTCAGGGACAAAATGAGAATGGGCGCATCCGCGGGATTGACCTTGCGATAATTCGGGTTGCTCGGCAGGTTTGCCGGCAGAAAACCTCTGGCCGCGTTGATGGCCGCCTGGACATCGCGCGCCGCGCCGTCTATATTGCGATCCAGATCGAATTGCAGGGTTATGCTGGTGGAACCGCGATAGCTGGTCGAAGTCATTTCGGTCACTCCCGCGATCCGCCCGAACTGACGCTCCAGAGGCGCGGCAACAGAAGTGGCCATGGTTTCAGGGTCGGCTCCCGGTAAGCTGGCCGAGACCGCGATAGTGGGAAAATCCACCTGGGGCAGCGGCGACACCGGCAGAAAGCGATAGGCGATCAACCCGGCCAAGGTTAACCCTATGGTCAGCAGAGTCGTGGCTACAGGTCTTCTGATAAAATGCGCTGAGAGGCTCATGACTGACCGGCGGCTCGGTTTTCGCCGGCAAGATTTTGCGGCTCCAGTCCGCGAACCCGCCTGGCCAACCGGTCAAAAGCCAAATAAATAACCGGTGTAGTGTACAAGGTCAGCATTTGACTTATAATCAGGCCGCCGATGATCGTGAGACCCAGCGGTCGGCGCAACTCGGAACCGACCCCCGCGCCCAGGGCCAGGGGTAAAGCTCCGAGCAGAGCCGCCATAGTGGTCATCATAATAGGCCGGAAACGGAGCAGACACGCCTGGTAGATGGCCGCCTGCGGGCTCTTGCCCTCTTCCTCGGCGTCCAGCGCGAAGTCGACCATCATGATTCCGTTCTTCTTGACAATGCCGATGAGCAAAATAATACCGATGACGGCGATGACGGTCAGTTCCGTCCTATGGAGCATCAGGGCCAGGACCGCGCCCACGCCGGCCGACGGCAAGGTGGACAGGATGGTGATGGGATGTATGTAGCTTTCATACATTACTCCCAGGACGATATAAACCGTGATCAACGCCGCCAGGATAAGCAGGGGCTCATTAGTCAAGGAGGACATGAAAGCCTGGGCCGTTCCTTGAAAACTGCCTTGAATGCTCTCCGGAAGTCCGACCTGCCGCGAAATTCTTTCCACGGCTTCCACGGCATTGCCCAAGGCCACCCCGGGCGCCATGTTAAAAGAAATCGTCACCGCCGGAAATTGCCCTTGGCGGCTGATGGCCAGCGGTCCGGTCGTCTCCGTGATTTGAGTGATGGTGCTTAGCGGCACGGGCTTCCCATCCGAACTACGGAGATAAATAGACTGTAAGCCTGATAGCCCCTGCTGTAATTCCGGCTTAACGGTCAGGACCACCCGGTATTGGTTCAATTCGGTAAAAATAGTGGATACCTGACGCTGACCAAAGGCGTCATATAAGGCGTCGTCGATGGCCAGAGGCGTGATGCCCAGACGTGAAGCCGTGCTCCGATCGATGTTGATCATGACGCGCAAACCCCGGTCCTGCTGATCGCTGCTCACATCGCGCAGTTCGGGAGCGGCGCGCATGGCTTCGACCAGCTTGGGAGCCCAAAGGTTAAGCTCATCAGCGTTGGGGTCTTCCAGAGTGTATTGATACAGGGTGCGACTGACCCGGGCATCCACGGTCAGGTCTTGAACCGGCTGCATGAACAGGGTGATCCCCCCGATATGGGCCAGGCCGGCCTGCAGGCGGCGGATAATTTGGCTCGAATCCTCGGATCGCTCTTCCAGGGGCTTCAAATTAATGAGAATCCGTCCGCTGTTGAGGGTCGTGTTGGTTCCGTCTATACCGATAAAGGAAGACAAGCTCTCCACGGCGGGGTCTTGCAAAACTACCTTGGCTAAAGCCTGTTGCCGCTCGGCCATGGCCGTGAAGCTGATGGACTGGGGAGCTTCGGAAATGCCCATGATCATTCCCGTATCCTGCACCGGGAAAAAGCCCTTGGGGACCATAAGGTAAAGCAGCACGGTGAGAACCAGAGTTCCCACGGCCACAAACAGCGTCGCCGCCTGATGCTTCAATACCCATTGCAGAGTCAGGCCGTATATTTCAATAGTCCGGTCAAATAATCGTTGCGAGGCTCGAAATAGCCGGCCTTCCCTTTCCGGCGGAACATGCTTGAGCAATCTAGCGCACATCATTGGTGTTAAAGTCAGCGAAACCACAGCAGAAATCAAGATGGTCACGCCCAGGGTCACGGCGAACTCCCGAAATAGACGTCCGACCACGTCGCCCATGAACAAAAGGGGAATGAGCACGGCGATCAAGGAAATCGTCAGGGATAAGATGGTAAAACCGATTTGCTTGGAACCTTTGAGGGCGGCCTGCAAGGGGGGATCGCCTTCCTCCACAAACCTGGCCACGTTTTCGATCATGACAATGGCGTCGTCCACCACAAAGCCGGTGGAAATAGTCAGCGCCATCAAGGAGAGGTTGTTCAGGCTGAAGCCCAAAAGATACATGATCCCGAAGGTTCCGACCAGGGACAAGGGCACGGCCACGCTGGGAATAGTTGTGGCGGGCAGATTGCGTAAAAATAAAAAAATGACCAGGACGACCAGGACTACGGACAAGGCGAGTTCAATCTGCACATCCTGGACCGAGGCCCGAATGGTCATGGTCCGGTCGGTCAGGATGGTGACCTTGACCGCCGGGGGTAAGGAGTTCCGTAGTTGCGGCAGGAGTTTTTTGATCCGATCCACGACTTCGATGACGTTGGCGCCCGGTTGACGTTGGATGTTGACGATCACCGCCGGGTCTCCATTCATCCAGGCCGCTTGCCGGACATCTTCCGCGCCGTCGATCACGTCGGCCACATCCGACAGATGCACTGGGGCCCCATTACGGTAGGCCACGATCAGCGGCCGATATTCCGCGCTGGAAAACAGTTGGTCATTGGCGCCGATAATGATGGATTGCCTTGGACCGTCAAAGCCTCCCTTGGCCTGATCTACATTAGCCGCGACAACGGCGCTGCGCAGGTCCTCTAAAGTCAGGCCGAAAGAAGCCAGGGCCAGGGGATTGACGTGGATGCGGACCGCCGGTCTCTGTCCGCCGCTGATACTCACCATGCCGACTCCCGGAAGCTGGGAAATTTTCTGGGCGAATCGGGTGTCGGCCAAATCTTCCACTTTAGGCAAAGCGAGAGTTTTAGAAGTCAAGGCCAAGGTGACGATGGGAGCATCAGCCGGGTTGACCTTGCTGTACACCGGCGGGTTTGGTAAATCGCGGGGTAAAAAAGTATAGCCGGCGTTAATCGCCGCCTGGACCTCCTGTTCCGCCACATCCAAGCTTAGGTCCAGGCTGAATTGCAATGTAATGATGGAACTGCCGCTTGAACTGTTTGAGGTCATTTGGGTCAGTCCGGGCATTTGACCGAACTGTCGTTCCAAGGGAGCCGTCACCGAGGACGCCATAACATCCGGGCTGGCTCCGGGATAGAAAGTTCGCACTTGGATTGTAGGGTAATCGACTTGGGGCAGGGCGGAAACCGGTAATTGGCGATAGGCCACCGCGCCGGCGAGAATAATAGCCACCATCAACAAAGTGGTGGCCACCGGACGCACAATGAAGGGCTGCGAGATGTTCATGAATTTTTCCTCGGCTCGGCGCCGCCGTTCCGATCCACTATCTCAACCGGAATTCCTTCTCGCAGCCGGTCGGCGCCGTCAACCACCACCTGTTCGCCGACAGCCAGCCCTTTATAGATTACCGTAATCCCGGCCACGCTTTCTCCGGCCTGGATCGATCGCATTTCGATGGTCCGATCCGCTTTCACGACATAAACAAAAACACCCTGTGGGCCTCTTTGAACCGCGGCCACCGGCGCCACCACCACTCCACGTAAAATATTGACCAACAAATGCGCATTAACGAACTGATTAGGGAACAGCTCACCTTTTTCATTGGCAAAGACGGCCTTGAGTTTAATGGTGCCGGTGTTCGGATCTATCTGGTTGTCCGTGGTCAGCAACACTCCATCCGCCAGTTTTCGCTTTTGATCACGGTCATAGGCCTCCACCGGTAAAGGCTCGCCGGTTTTGACCTTGTCCAGGACTTGAGGTAGATTATCCTCCGGGATCGAAAAGACGACGTTGATGGGTTGCACCTGGGTGATTACCAATAAGCCGTTGGGATCGGTCGAACGGATCATGTTCCCGGGATCAACGGTTCGCAAGCCGACCCGCCCGCTGATAGGGGCGGTAATACGACTGTAAGTCAGCTGGAGCTTGGCGTTGTCGACCAGACCCTGATCAGCCTTGACCGTCCCCTCGTATTGTCGGACCAAAGCCTCCTGAGTGTCCACCTGCTGTCGGGCGATGGAATTTTTCGCTATCAGGTCCTGATAACGTTTCAGATCGAGTCGAGCATTTCGGAGCATGGCTTGATCACGAAGCATTTGACCTTCGGCCTGGGTCAGCTGCGCCTGAAAGGGGCGAGGGTCGATCTCAGCCAGGAGATCGCCACGGTTGACGATTTGCCCTTCCTTGAAAAATACATCCATCAGCTGACCATCCACCCGGCTCTTGAGCGTTACCGTACTAGGCGATATGACCGACCCGAGCCCCGTGATGAAAATATTGACATTTTCTTGCTTGGCAGGGGCGACTACGACCATGGTTCGGCGGACCGGCTGGGGCTGGTCTTCCTTGGCCCCCAAGAGTGGAGTTTTAAACAGGTACCAACCGCCAAATCCGGCCAGGTGGCCGATAATAAGGATGGCAATAAACCAATGTCTGGATTTTTTAGGAGAATTTATTCTTTCAGATACAGCCGTTATTCTTTCTTCCGGTAGAAGCATTGCTTTGGGGCCTCGCAAACCAACTGAAAATTCAACTATTGGATCAGTAATCAATTATCCAGTATATGACAAGAGCTGGCAATAAAGAATTGCAGCCCAGTGATGATCACTTCGTCCTTGACGATCGGAATTACAAATCGATGAGAGCCTTTGAATCTTGTCCCCGTGTCATTCATGGGTCCACATTCCTCACGTCCGACACAGGACCGGCCTGGTTCCGAAAATCCTTCAACTGACAAGGCTTCCCGACATATCCGGCAGTTCACGGTTTCCAAGTATTTTCCGCCGGCCCGTTGATTGATAATCCGCCGGCGATAACATTTCAGGTAATTGATTATTGTGATATGGCAAAGCCACGGTGAAACAAGAACCTCGTCCAATTTCGCTTGAGACAAAGACTTTTCCGCCATGAGCCTTGACAATGGAACTAACCGCGGCTAATCCCAGCCCATAACCTTGGCGACGTTTCCTGCTGGTCCCCCGGTCAATTGG
>JADFXS010000157.1:6189-6635 GCA_015233515.1 Deltaproteobacteria bacterium
TTGATAAGTATGTTGATATCTGTCAACATGGCAGAAATACTTATAGTTGATTTAGCATCCGAATATTTCACGGCATTCCCGATTAAGTTATTTAATACACGCCTAATTTTTGCTGAATCCACATTGAGAGATGGAATATCGTCATCAAAATTTAATTGGATTTTTATCCCGTCCTGCAAAACTTGCGGCATAAATGCATCAATAATTTCCAGGATTTCCGATTTGATATTTGTTTTGGATAAATTCAATGAAAACTTCCCTGAACGCAGTCTGGAAAACTCTAAAAATTCCTTTATAAGGTTCTCCAACTTTTCCGACTCTTTCAAAATGATGTTCAGATAATCTTCAGTTGGTTCATTTTGATGTTGAGGACTTTTTTTCACCAGGCGTGTGGCAAATCCCTCGGCCTCACTGGAATTTTGTCTCGATATTACTGGCAATATCGG
>JADFXS010000158.1:0-1718 GCA_015233515.1 Deltaproteobacteria bacterium
TATGAGATCGGCGGTCTCTTGAGCCGCCTTGGCGCTGCGGCCGGCCAAGTTACGGACCTCCTGAGCCACGACCGCGAAACCCTTGCCCTGCTTGCCGGCCCTGGCCGCTTCGACCGCGGCGTTCAAGGCCAGCAAGTTGGTCTGGAAAGCAATATCGTCGATGGATTTAATGATTTTGGCGATCTCTCGACTGGAGTCGTTGATACCTTTCATGGCCAAAGTCATTTCCGTCATTTGCTCGCTGCCGTTTTGAGCGGCCGCCTTCGCGCTCATAGCGATGTTACTGGCCTGCGCCGCGTTCTCCGCGTTGGTTTTGGTCTGAGAAGTCAATTCGGTCATGGAGCTGGTGATCTGAACCAAGGAAGCCGCTTGCTGAGAAGCTCCCTGAGACAGGGATTGGCTGGAATCCGAAACTTGACCCGACCCCGAGGCCACCTGCGAAACAGCTTCATTGACCTGAACCAGGACGGAATTCAGTTTTTGGGTCATCTCTCCAAGCGCCAAGCCTAAGGCATCCCGGTCCGAAGCGGCTTTTATGTTCCGGGTAAGGTCGCCGGCCGCGATGGCCTGAGCCAGGGCAGCTTGAGTTTGCATGGTGTTGACCATGTCCTTGATGTCTCCATAAACCCCTTTGAGCTTCTTTGAATCAAAGAGTATCTCCACATCCCCCGCCGCCGCCTGCTTGACGATATCGGAGATATCCGCCGGATCCAAACCCAACTGATTGAGTATACTGCGAGAAATAAAAAGCCCGATGACGATGGCGACGGCAATACCGAGAAGGCCGACTATCAAGGTCATGTTGCGGGAGGCCACAAAATTTTCGGCGCTTTGCTTTTTGGAATCAGCCAACCCCTTGTTGCTTTTTTCAATTATGGTATTAAGGGCGTTCAATGATTTTTCGACCGCCTCATGAGACTTGGTCTTCGACAATTGATAGGCTTTGGATTGAGTGTTGGCCAAAGCCATATCGCATACCTGTTTATTGATATCCAAATATTCATCCAAAGCCATTTTTAAGGCGGGAATATTCTCCTTGATATCGTCAGGACTCAGTGTCTTCAAATTTTTCATTTCTATTTCAATGTCGTCTTTGCTTCTAGTCATGATTTCCATCTGGCGAGCTTGAACTTCTTCACTGTTCTCCAGGATGACATTTTTTTGAGCTTGGTGAATGTTTAGTAAATGACGGTTGATGTTAACAGCTAACTCGAAAGCATCTAATATAGCTTTTAAGTCGACTGAATTGACTTGATCTGAATGTAATATATCAAATATTCGTTGACGAAATAATTTGGAAAGGCCGACAATAGCTTCGTCGGCCTTGTTCACGGCTTCCTGACCGACCCCCAACGATAACTTGGTGGCTTTAAAACTATTATTGAGCATAGCCAATTTGGTGATTTCCTGGTCCACCGCCTCAAACGAGCTGAATTCTTTTTGGAAATCGTTAAAAATTGCTTTCTCTTCCTGGTTGATGAAACCCTCAAGAATTTTTATCTTTTCACTTGTTTTTTTGTAATTTTGGATCATTCGCTCATTGATTTCTTTCATCTTTTGCTCGTTGTTTTCCAAGATGAGATTCTTTTCGTCCTGGATCAGATCGAGCACCTCACTCTTGATTTCACCGGCCAGGATAGCTTTGGGCACAAGTGTTGAGCCTATCTTCTGCATATCGGAATTGACGGAGTCCAGCTTCCATAAGCCTAAAAAGCCGT
>JADFXS010000158.1:1739-3783 GCA_015233515.1 Deltaproteobacteria bacterium
GTTCGTCAGGCCTACAACAGATAACAACACGATCAGAATAGCAATTTTCCACGAAAGTTTTATCCGCATAAAGCACCTCTCTCGGAAATTACCCAGCTCTTTTTTTAAAAAGCGCTGATTTGCAGCTTTTGTTCCGCCTCTGCCAATAAAAATGACTAGTTCTAAACGCAACGCTAACTATGTACTTCATCTATGGGTTTTGGACCTGAAAGTCAATTTTTTTCGTGAAACCTTTATCCGATATAAACAAGTAAAATATTTTAACACCTAAAAACATGTATAGACATGTAAGTTTAGCTGAAAAACTGATCGACTAAAATGAAAATTTTTAGGTAAAGATGCTTATATAACTAAATACCCTGAGAAAATCGGCCATGTTTTTGACTTGACATTCCCGGCATAAGTGTATATACACCTATGTCGGGAGCTATGGTGTTGCATGGATATCCATGATAAAAAATCGTGCCGGGAAATCGGCAGAACCTGCGCTTGTTTCAACCTGAGAAGGGCGGCCCGCTTGGTCACCCAGCGTTACGAACAAGCGCTTAAAAGTACCGGACTCAAAGCCACTCAATTTTCCGTGCTGATGGCCGCCTGCTACGAAGACGGCATTCTCCTGACCAAAATGGCTCATGTCCTGGGCATGGATCGAACCACTCTGACCCGCAATCTGAATATTGTCGAAATCAGAGGGTTGGTCACGGTAAACATGGGTGAAGATAAAAGAGAGCGCCAAATCAGTATTACTCCGGAGGGAATGATGGTGCTCCAACAAGCCTTGCCGCTTTGGCAAAACGTCCAGGACGAGATCGTAAATATCCTGGGGCGGGAGAAATGGGAAGGCTTGTTGTCCGGGCTGCATGAAGTGGCTAAAAAAATGTAAAAATTTTACCCAAAAAGGTGTGCCTACACATTTTCGACGGTAGACGCCCCAACCATGTTGATGTAACTAGCGCCGCCCGGTCATCGACAAGAACCGCCTTGAGCAGGAAACCCATGATCAATATTGATGATAATAAAAAAAAGGAGACCAGCTTATGAAGGACTCATATCAAAATTTGAGAGAACATCTTGACCGGCTCCCCGGAGGATACCCGGCCACGGAATCAGGCGTGGAAATCCGGATTCTTAAACGCCTGTTCAATCCGGAAGAAGCCGAACTGGCCCCAAAACTGACCATGAACCTGGAAACGGCCGAGGCCATCGCCGCCAGAACCGGCCTCAATGAACAGGAAGTCGAACAAAAGCTTAAGGATATGTCTCGCAAAGGTTTAATATTCAGCATTGAAACTCCTGGTCGGCCCACGGTTTTCATGGCCGCGCAGTTCGTAATCGGTATTTGGGAATACAATGTCAACCGGTTGGACAAGGATCTGATTCGCGACCTCGAGGAGTATTTCCCGATATTATCTGCGGAAGCCCTAAGTTATTTGCCGCCGTTACGAACTATTCCCGTAGGGAAAAGCATTAGCGCCGATTTGCATATCATGGCCTATGAACAGGCCGAGTCTCTGGTCAAAAGCCAAAAAAAGTTTCTGGTCGCGCCCTGCATCTGCCGTCGGGAACATCAAATCAAGGGCGGGGAATGCGGCAAACCAGTGGAAAATTGCCTGGTGTTCGGCTGGGGGGTCGATTTTTATGAAAGAAACGGCATCGGCCGGGTAATAACCCTGGATGAAGCCCTGGAAATCCTCAAGGCCGCGGAAAAAGCCGGCTTGGTTTTACAGCCCAGCAACAGTCAGGAGATTACCAATATTTGCTGTTGCTGCGGAGACTGCTGCCAAGTCCTCCAACACCTGAAAAGGCAACCAATCCCGGCGGCCTTTGCCGCGGCGCCCTTTGTTGTCCAGGCCGACCGGGACTCTTGCGTCGGTTGCGAGATTTGTTTAAGCCGATGCCAGATGGAAGCCTTGCAAGTCAATGACGGTATGGTCTCGGTCGATAGCAACCGCTGTATCGGTTGTGGATTATGCGTTTCCACTTGTTCCGGCGCAGCGTTGACCTTGATCCGCAGCCCTGAAACGCCGAAATGGCCCATCCCGGA